>CANGMO010000045.1 GCA_947454295.1 Verrucomicrobiota bacterium
CCCGTAGATCGTTTCGGGATCCACGGGATTCGCCGGATTGCGTTGATGCTGATCAATGCGGGTGCCGCCCACCGCGCCATTCAGAATGCAGATCGGAATGCGATGCGCCCCAATCAAACGCTTCGCGAGATCCATGCCCCAATAACCGATTTGATACGCCTCGGTATCCTTGCCCCGGCGAACCGCATTGCCCCAGCGGACTCCCGGTTCGAGCGTTCCCGACATGGATCCAAACGTTCGGACCCACTCGCTGCTGCCTTCAAACGTGCCCTCGCCCCAGTCGGTGGCCACCGCATTGGATTGTCCCTGGAGGATGTAGGCGTCGCCGCAGATCAGGTTGGTGGCGGCGGCCAGTTGGACTTCCTGCCCTTGCTTGCTGGCCCACAATTCGGAGCGGTAATGAATCAGCCCGGGTTCAAGGGGCGCTGTGACCCGGTATCGGCCATCCCTTGCCACGCGGAGCCGTTCGGTGCGGAACAATTTGTTCTCTGCGTACACCTGGAGTCGCACCGAGTCGGCTCCGTTGGTCAGCACGCCCTGATACACCAGCATTCCGGATCCCTTTCGATCGCGCGCGAAGAACTGGTTGTCCTCCGGAGCTTGAGATTCCACTTCGCCGCTCGCGACCCACGGGTCGATGGTCGGCTCGCGAATCTCCAGGCTGGCGCGGGCCACCACCGGAATCCCGCCGTTCTCCGCCCGGGCCACGAGGCGCAAGGCACCGCTGCCCTGCGCCCGCAGGAGGGTGAGTGCCGACGTGTTCGTCCCGCGGATCACCGCCGGGCCGTCGAGGGTCCAGCTCCATCGGATGGTGCCCACCCCGTGCCGTTCCAGCTCTGCAAGATTGCGGATCCGCGGGCGGATGGTGATCGGCGTTCGACCGTCCCATCGCGCCGGGGCCTCGAGCAGGAGGACCGGATCCGGAATCGATTTGGTCACCGCAATGGGGACCGCCAGCTCCCGCGCTCCCTGCGGAAACGTCGCGCCGACCCGCAGGGTGAAGGTGCTGGACGACGCAACGCGGGGCGCCTTGAAACGGAACTGGTATCGATCCGTCGACACCCTCTCGGACGAGCCGCCGTGAACCAGCGTCCAATGGAGCTTCTCAGCTCCGCCCGCCTTGAGCGTGAAGGTTGCTTCCTCGCCTTCGTTTAGCGCCACTGGGTTCGGGCTGATGGAGAAAGATTCGCCCGGCTGCACCACCGGGCCCACCAGCGTCGAGTGCGGTTTCTGATTCTCGAATTCGAGGCGAACCCACGCCGAGGAGCGCGCGACACGGGAGAGCCGGACTTCGTCGAGATCCCCAACGAATTCATACCGGTCGTGCCAGCCTCCGAGCCACAGTCTTGCCGGGCTTTGCATCGCCAGCGGACGCGACCGCCCGGACGGAACCGAGGATTCCTCCCCGTTGAGGAACAGTCGCGCCCCGCCGGGTTCATAGGAGTGCACCACGTGAGTCCATTCCCCGGGAGTCAGTCCCGGCCCGCTGCGCAGGTTGGCGTCGGAAAAATAGGCGTCGACGTTGATGTGCGGCGGACTCCGGAACTGCAGCACCACCTTTCCCTGAGCGTGTTCATTGCCCCAGCCCAGCAGCGTGGTGTTGGGCTTCCGGGCACGAAACCACAACTCCGTGCTGTGCGGCGCCGATCCCGTCGGCAAACCGGCGAGCGCCTTGCCGGCATCCAGTCCGACGTCGCCGGGGAATCCCCGTCCGCCGCCGATCACTCCGTTCGTGGCAAACGTACCGTGGTCGCTCAAAGGCAGGGCACCCGTGGCGTCCTCACCCGCCCGATTGAGATGCCAGACGCCGAGAAACCCATTGGCCGTGTTGAACACTGCCGCGCCCGAGGACGCGTTGGTGGCCGTGGCATGGCCCCAATACAGATTCAGCACCTGACGTTCATTCCCTCGAATCCAGGGTACCTTCACCCACACCGCCGCTTCGCCTTCCGATCGGTTCCAGGATTCAATCTCGTACGGCAGCGGGAGGCCTGCCGACGTGGCGAGCCGGAGATCCTCGCCATGCTCCCGGGCTCGGGAAAAATCGAAGTAATCCCGGTGGAGTCGCAGCAACACCGGAAAGTTCTCCACCCCGTCGGTGGCCGGCAGGAAGGCGCCATCGGTGGTGGTGTTCAGCACGACGGAGCCGGAGTGCTTCCAGTCCCGATACGGCGCGGGCTGGTCGAGATGGGCCAGGCGCAGGTTCTCCGCTTCCTGCTGATGCCAGAGCGCGGCGAGTGCCGTCACCCGCTCCGGGAATTGCTTCGCGAGATTCTTGGTTTCCGAGCGATCGGAAGCGAGGTCGTACAATTCCCACGGGCTGCCATCGCCGGCGGCCACCAGTTTCCACGGTCCCACTCGGATGGCTCGATTCCCCTCGTGCTGCCACCACAACTGCGGATGAAGTGACTCCCGATCCTGGGTGAACAGAGGACGCAAGCTGACGCCCGGGGCTGACGGAACAGCACCGCCGGACCACTGCTGCGGACGCGTTCCGCCTGCCAATTCCAGCAGGGTGGGGACCAGGTCCACCACATGGCCCGCCGCATGCCGCAACTCACCGCGGGCGGAAATGCCGCCGGGCCAGGAGACAATGAGCGGCGTCGAAATGCCGCCCTCGTGAACCCAGGTCTTGTGTCGGCGGAAGGGCGTGTTCGCGAGCGTGGACCAACCCGGCCCGATGCTCAGAAAGGTGGCGCCCGTGCCGCACTCGGCGTCCCGGTCGTGTCCATCGCCGCGCACCATCATTTCCGCACTGGCGCCGTTGTCGGAGAGGAAGAGCACGATGGTGTTCTGCTCGGCGCCCATGGTGCGGATCTGTTCCAGCACGCGTCCGATTTCGCGATCCATGCGATCCACCATCGCCGCATGCACCGCCATCTTGTCGGCCTGGAATCGCCGTTGCGCGTCGTTCAAGTCCATCCAGGGAAGGGGACGGCTGACCTCATTGGGTCCCAGCTGCGCAATGGCCTCGGGAAAGGCATAGGGCGGTCCCACTTCGCGCTCCACCGGCGAGAGCACCGATCCGCCGATTCCCTGCGACTGCATCCGCGTCCAACGTTCCTGTCGCAACGCGTCCCAGCCCCCGAGATAGCGATCACGATAGCGCGCCACATCCGCCGCAGGCGCCTGAACGGGGAAGTGCGGGGCGGTAAACGCGAGAAACTCGAAGAACGGTTCCGCAGCGTGCTTCTCGGCGTGCTCCTTCAGGCATTCGATGGCGTGCGACGCGATGGCCGTGGTGGCGTAGTAGGTTTCCCCCGGCTTGACCGGCGGCAGCGGCACGTCGTCCCGCGTGTGGAGCTGCGGCGCGAAATAGCGGTCGTGGTCGTTGAGGCTGTAGGAGTGATCGAACCCGTTCTGGAGCGGCTTCCCGTCCACATGCCATTTGCCCGAGTGATACGAGCGATACCCCAGCGGGCGCAGCATTGCCGGGAGCAGCGGCGCCCACTCCGGACGCTTTCCTGAAGTGCCGCTGGGGAGTCCGGGCACGGTGTCACGACGCACCTGCTGGGCGTAGTACCCGGTGAGAATGGCCGCCCGCGACGGCCAGCAACGGGCCGTGTTGTAAAACTGGGTGAATCGCACCCCCTTGGCGGCCAGAGCGTCCAAATTGGGCGTCTCCACCTCGCCGCCGTAACACTTCAAATCCGAAAATCCCAAATCATCCGCCACGATGAGCAAAATATTGGGCCGCGTCTCAGCACCCAACGCCTGACCGAGAAGCGAAACACACCCCAACATCCATCCGATAAATCGTGATCCCTTCATCCGGCTCTCCTATCCCTCTCCCTTTTTTCCAAATCTTACTCTTAATCTTAATCCACCATTCCCAACTCACCGCTTTGGAATTCGATTCACCGTGTAATAGGCCACCTCATGCAACAGCCGCTGCCCCGTCGCATCCCTCAATCCCGCGAGATGGAGTTCGTGAATATGCCCCGTCACCAGATGATCGATCACCAGCCGGACGCTCCGACCGTCGGGCGCCACGGTGGCCGACGTGATGTGCTGTTCCGCCTGTTCGATCTCCGGTCCGCCGTACGCGCCGTAGTAGTGATGCGTGAAGGTTTCGAGGGAGTAGTTGGTCACGTCGCTGGCCCGGGTGGGGTTCACCGGTGACGTGAAGTGCAGCACGAATCCGTCGGGTTGGATCCGCATGGAATGAATCTCGAACGGCACCTTGCCGGTCCAGTCGAGCCGTTGCAGGGCGCGCGGGGCGAGTCCGCGGACCGGCCACCCGCGTTTGCTGCCGCCGACGAACAGTTGCCCGTGCGGCGTGAGCGTGCCGCCGATCAATCCGGTCGCGAATCCCTGCCGGAAGGGATAGCAGGCGCCCTGATACACGCCGTCCACCTTCTCAAGTTCCGCGCGCATCACCAGGCTGAGCGTGTAGTCGGCCACGAAGAACTGCCCGGCGAACGGGCCAAACTTTCCCGCCGAGGCATCGAGCATCACTGCCGACGCGCTCTGTCCCATCTTCTTGTAGGGAAAGGACACCGCGGGCAGCACGAGCTGCGGAATGCGGGCCTGCTCCAGATGCCGCCGCGCGGCCTCGTCGCCAATCGGATCCGGCGGGCGCGGCCCCATGTTGGTGGCCATCGAATACCAGATGTTTCCGGCCGGATGCCCCATGAACCCGCCCGGTTTCAAGGGCTTCAAGGAACACGAACTGTTCCAGGGTCCCTGGCTCTCGGCGTAGAAGGCGTCACCCTCCGGATTGAAGGCGATCCCGCCCGGACTGCGCAGACCGCTGCACACCGCCTCCCACCGCCCGTCGGGGAAGTGACGCAGCGCCCAGCCGCGGAACGGACGTTCCGAGGTGTAGCTGTCGGTCAGACCGTGGACCGTCCAGATCGCCCCCTCGCGATCGAAGTCGGAGCTGAAAGTGTACTCGTGCTCGCCGCCCCATGACCACGCGTCGCTGACGGTCTCAAATCGGTCCGCCCGCCCGTCGCCGTTGGTGTCGAGGAGTCGGGTGATCTCTCCCTGTTGCGTCGCGTAGAGAACGCCCTGCCGCCAAGCAAGCCCGAACACTTCCGTCATGCCGGTGGCGAACAGATTCCAGCGCGGTGCCGGCGGGGTGCGTTCGTGGCCGGTGGCCAGATACACCTCGCCCCGCCGCGTCCCGACCGCCAGACGCCCGTCCGGCAACTCGCGGATGGAGCCCGCCTCCATGACGCCGTCCGTCGGCATGGGTACGTCGACCAGGCGATAGAATTCCGCCTCGCGTGCATTGCCGGGCACATCGGCCAGGTCGTCGGTGCTGAGATTCTGCTGCAGGTCCATCGGCGTGAGACCGCGCCGATACCCGCCAAAGTCGCTTTTGCGCGGCGCGTAGGTGCCCACCAGGTCCACGTCGTTTTTGGCGGGAATCTGCGCCTCCAAGCCGACGCACCAATAGCAGGCATTCACGAACATCCGGCGAATGCCCTCCTCCTTGAAATCGTCGCCGTAACCGTAGGTCGTGGTGAACACCCGTGCCGTTTTGCCCGCGGTGCCGGTGAAGGTCTTCACCCAGGCCACCGGCACGGGCGGCTTGCCGGTATCCGGGGCGTCGTCGGGTTTGAGACCGGTCAGCGGTTGCCCCAGCACCAACGGCTGACTGTCACCGGCCAGCTTCGTGACCTGATACGCGTGCGACGGTCCCCAGATCCGGTCGATACCGCGGAGAATCGGATGATTCTTCATCTCCGGTACGACGATCCCCAGCGTGCCCTCACTGCGATAGCCGCCGTAGTGATCCACCCATGTCTCGCCGAGCACCTGACGCCCAAAGCCGCCCTGAAATTCCGGATGCCGCCCGCGCCAGGCCCATTCCGAGTATTTCTCGGATTGAAACCGGTCGTAATCAAACGCGTGCGTCGCGGTGCGAACGCCGATGATGGGCCGCCCTGAATTCACATACTCCACGAAGCGAGCCATCTGCTCCGGAGGGAGATGCCGGAAGCGCATGAACACCACCATCAGGTCCGCATCCTTGAGCAGTTCGAGTCCCGGAATATTATTGTCGATCTTGGGATCAATCTCGCCGTTTTTTGGATTGATGGAAAAGAGCACCGTGCACTGAAAACCATGACGCTCGGCCAGGATGCGTGCCATCGCCGGCATCGATTCCTCGGAGCGGTATTCCTCATCGCCGGTGAGAAAGACGATGCGCCTCCCCTTGCCCGGGCCATCGACGCCCTTGTAGGTGAGCCATTGCGGATCGGCGGCCTGGACCGCCAGTGCCAGCAGCCATCCCAGGAACACGCCGCCGCGGCCCATGAGTCCCCATCGAAGGCTAGTACGCATAGTCGAGCTCCAGGGTTCGCGTGGGGGACGTCTTCAAGAGGGGAACGATCAATTCCTGCGTCGCTCCGGTACCCCGTGCGACCAGCGAGGTGTGGGCGCCACCTCGAATCAGCAGACCGCTACGCTGACGCCAGCCGTTCGTTCCCTCGGCCAGAACCGGACCCACCGTCAGACGCAGGTGCAATCCCTCCGGCGGATCCCCGATCCAGGTCACCGTGCGATGCACGCTCTGGGTTTCGCCCGAGGTCGTGAGTTCGAAGCGGTCCTCCAGTTTTAGCTCCCCGAACGAGTACAGCAGCGTCGGATAGCCTGCCGCATCGAGCTGGTAGCCGCGGAACCTCATGCCGAGAGATTTTCCCGGAAGGCGCGGCCACGGGGCCTCGGGCGAGGTCAGGGTGGCCAGAGCGGTGAGGTGTGGCTCCTGGATGATATTGGAACCCAGCGGCCGGATCTGCCCCATGCCCTGCACGTCCCAATGCGGACCCGCGTTGAGAAACCGTCCGCGCCACAGCAGCGCCAGCCGCAGTTCCTCGGCATCGAAGGCGAGATTCCATCCGCCGGGGAAGCCCATCGCCACCGCCCGAAATCCGGCCTCCCACAGCTTGCCTCGATACACCACCGGATCGCCCCCGACGATGACTTCCATGCTTTGGCGACTGAGTCCCTCCGGCGCCCGCGCGAGCGCGCCGTCGGCCAGATAGGTCCAGATGGCGGCGATCTGCCGGTCGGTGCTGCCGCCGAGCAGTGCCGGCAGCGGGCTCACCCCGTCCGGCCAGAACGCCGGCATGCGCGTGGCCGGATGAAACCGCGCCGGATCGCGCAGGAACCGGGCGAACCAATCTGCATGCAGCCGCTCGTGCGTGGTCACCAGATCGATCACCTGCAGCGCGTGCGCCGGCTGACGATTGAAGCGATGACACGCAATGCACGACACGCCATCCGTCCCCACCAGTTGACGTCCCGCGGCCTTCTGCACCTCGACAGGCTCGGGAGCCACCGGCGCCGCGGAGCTGGTTCGATCCAGCGCAACAAACCGGTCCGCCAGCGTCGCGGTCTCCGTGCGCCCGAACACTGGCATGCGGGTGTTGAAATAAGGCCGCACGCGCACGCCTTCGGTCAGCACGCGCTTCAACCAGGCGGGTTGCAGCTTGTCGCCCACGCCATCCAGTGCCGGAGGAATCCGTCCCTCTTCGCCGAGATCCTCGCCATTGGAGGTGAAGAAGGCATCGCGATCCGCCGGAACGCCCCCGCGGCCCTCCCTCACGTGACAGGCCGTGCAGCGAAGCGCAGCCAGCGTCGTGTGCAATTGATCCCTCGGCGTCGGGGCGGGAAGACGGGGCTGATTCAGAAACGCCACCGCCGCCCGCAGCTCCGCGCGCGTCGAATCCGTGAGATGAAACTGGGGAGCACTCGGCGGCGGAGTGGCGGCGAGGCAACCGTGGTCCCCCCGCAACGAAGCCCAGGCCACCGCTCCTGCTGATGTTGTGTTCGCGTCCGGCTCGTGGCATCCGGCGCACTTCAATTGATCATATAGCGCGCGTCCGCGGGCGGCCTTGGCAGCATCGACCGTGAACGTCGGCACCGCGGGAATTGGCTCCGCGCTGATGCTCAACGACGCCTCGGGAATCGGTCCCCGTGCCACACCCGGTCCCTGCCATTCCAGCGACAGATCGGGCGGCTTCGGACCGCGGTGCACATAATCGACGGTGATGCTGTGCCATCCGGCCGACAGCGTTCGGGCCGCCTTGTCGTCCACCGACTCCGTGTCCCAGCTCTCCATGCCGAGCATCCAGTCGTCATCAATCGATAGCCGGCTGGCGCCGTTCGCCTTGAGGAAAAATCGAAATTCGCCCGCCTGCTCGATGCGGATCCACCCGCGGAACCGCTGCGGCCCGCCGCGCTCGCGCGGTGCCGGATCCAGTTGGAATCCGTGGACCGGCTCGGTGCGCGACCAGGTCGCCGTGTCGAAGTCGTCGAGACTCCGGATCCGTCCCTCGAACCGGATTCGCTCCAGGGTCGCTGGGACGCGCGTCTCGCGCAGCAGGTAGTGCGCGATATCGTTGGCCTCCCCGTCCGTTAGCCGCAGTGATGGCATCCGTCCCGCCGGCCGGATCCACGATGGGTTCAGGAGAAAGTGGCGCAGGCCTTCCTGGGTCCACTTCGAGTCCATGCGGGGCAGGGGCACCGAATTGGAAACCGTCGCCGCGCCCGACTGCGGCGCGTGACAGGCCACGCACCCGATCTGATGGAACAGTGTCTCCCCGCGCTTCACCGCCGCCTGGTCGATCCAGCGCGGCTGCGTGCGATCCGTGGATTGCGAAACGAGGAAGTGCGTCAGGGAATCCGTCGCGGCCTCGCGTTCTGACTCCGGCAGAGACTGGAGGACATCCGGCATCCGCGAGCCGGACATGGCCGACGGCGGCGACAGCAACTGCCGGCGAATCCAATCCGGCTGAAAGCTCCCCGCCCCCTCGCGAAGGTTTGGCGCCCTTCCATCGAGCACCCACGCCGATTGAGCAGTGGAAAGCACGTGGCAGCGTGCGCATTGGAATTCCCCCACTGCGCGAAGTCCCCGGGCCTCCGGTGTCCCTTGGGCGTGGGAGGGTGTGATCGCAGCCAGGACCGCGGCGACCCCGAGCCCTAGCCATCCAGTTCGTGCACGCACCGCCTGCGCGACGCGCCAGAAACTCGGTGGGAGGATCGTCATCGGTTGGAAGTGAAGGCCAGGCGATTGGAACTGATCCCATCCGCGCCGTCGACCGCGGATCGGAGGAATTGGCGGAGGGCTGAGCAGGGGAACCGAAGGCAAAAGGGAAAAGGCAAAAGGCAAGAAACGAGATGCGCGATCCGAAGATAGAGCGTCGAATCAGTCTAGGCTGAACCCGACCGTTCGGAGTCCCGTCATGCATTGGTCCGGACCAAAAGGACACGGATTCCCACGGATGGACACCGATTGGGGAGAAACAGCCAAGACGCGAAGGCGCGAAGCAACCTTGGACCTTGGACTTTGGACTTTGGACTTTGGACTTTGACCATGACCTCCATGAAATCCCTCGCCCTGGCTGGCATCGGGCTCCTTGGTCCGCTGGCCGCAGCGCAGGTCATCCTCTTCGATTTCGACACCGCGCCGCTTCATGCGTCGCTTCCCCTGGACCTGAGCGTCGGTGGCGTCACCGCTCACTTTTCGGCGACCGGCCAGGGTTTTTCCATCCAGTCAGCCGGCGTGCTCGGCTTCACGCCGGTCGGCTTCTCCGGCTATAGCATCTATCCCGCCAGCGTAAACGCCGCCGACCTCCTCGTCGGGTTCTCGAAACCGATCAGTGCCTTCTCCGTCCTCTACGCCCCGGAGGAATACGCCACGGACTCATCCTGCACCATGAGGGTCACGACTTACATGGGCTCGACCTTTGTCGGAACGAGCACGCATAGCATCGATCCGCCCGGGACCTGGCCCACGGGTACCCTGGCAATCAGTTCCCCGACCCCGTTTGATAACGTGGTGGTCCACTATGACAGGGCTCCGGTGACCGGGGGTGACTACGGTCCGATCTTCATGGCGGACAACTTGCAGATAACCTTGGTACCTGAACCCAGCTCTGCGGTCGTCGTCGCGGTGGCTCTATCCCTCGGTGCCGCCCTTCGGTCTCGCAGGACGCGGAGGTGATTTCCGCCGCAGGACGTCACCGGGCAGCGCGGATTCGTTTCGTTGCCGTGCACCGGTCAACTTGGGCCAGGACGGGACCTCCCGACACACCTCAAATCGCCTTGTCACCACAGACCTCGAGTCCCAGTGTTTCGATGATGAAACGAACTCAGAAATCGCTTCCCAACTACAACGGTGCGTTCAAAAGGCAACTTTTGTCATTTCTTCCGATAGTCCTGATTGCTCCGCAGGTGGGGCGTGCCGACGGGCAGTTGTTCTACGCCCTCGGGAATTCAGGCAAAACTGAGAGGTCCTCCACGGCGTTGTCGCTGAGTGCAGTCGACAATTCTACCTTTCAATCGGAAAGCGTTGATGTGGTTTACGGGCGCGCCTCAGTCTCGGGCTCCGCAAACGCTCCCATCATTGGCCCAAGTGGGTTGGGCCTTTCGCTTGGTGAAAGCGTGGAGGTTTACGACAACTATACGATCACCATCCCCGGCGGTGGTTCG
>CANGMO010000046.1 GCA_947454295.1 Verrucomicrobiota bacterium
CTCCACATCCCGCCAGGCAACACCGGAATCAGACTGGCGGTTCGCGGGAGGCGGACGAAGATGTCGGCATGATCAGGCGTCTGCTGCTTTTGGCGTTGTGGGCGGGGATATCGTGCGGACCGAACTCCGCAATGGCCGCGGCCACCAACACCGGGGGCACCTCCTTCAGCTCCAGTGCCGTTCGACGCGGCGTGGTGGCGACGGTGCAGCCGCTGGCCACCCAGGCGGGGCTCGAGGCCCTGGACATAGGGGGCAACGCGATCGATGCCGCCATCGCCTGCGCCCTGACGCTGGGGGTGGTCGATGGTCACAACTCCGGCATCGGCGGCGGGTGCTTCATGACGCTTCGTCTGCGCGATGGACGCGTGGTGACCCTTGATGGCCGCGAGACCGCGCCGGCGGCGGCGAAGCGGGATCTGTTTCTCCGCGACGGCAAGGTCGACGCGCGATTGAGTCAGGATGGGGCACTGGCCGTCGGCGTGCCGGGGGAACTCGCCACGCTGGAGCAGGCCAGCCGCCGGTTCGGGCGTCTGCCGATGGCGCGGTTGTTGGAGTCCGCCGCGCGGATCGCGGATCAGGGATTCGCCATCGACCACTCCTACGCCTCGCGCCTTCGCGAAACGGAACGGGAACTGAAGCAATTCCCCGAGGCGACCGCGTTGTTCCTGAACGGCCTCCCAGAAATTCCCGCCGCCGGCAACCGGCTGCGACTTCCCGCGCTCGCGTGGTCCTACCGGCAGATCGCGGCACAGGGAGTGGGCTGGTTCTACCGCGGGCCGTATGCGCAGCAGACGGCCTCCTGGATGCAGGCCCACGGTGGCATTCTCACCGCGGCGGATTTTGCGGCCTATCAGCCGGTGGAACGTCAGCCCGTTCGCGGGACCTATCGCGGATACGAGATCATCAGCTTCCCGCCCCCCAGTTCGGGCGGTGTTCATGTTATCGAGATCCTGAATCTGCTGGAGCGGTTTGATCTGAAGTCGATGGGCGACGGATCCGCAAACTTCGTTCATGTGGTGACGGAGGCGATGAAGCTAGCCTTCGCCGATCGCGCCAAGTGGCTCGGCGATCCGGAGTTCACGCGCGTGCCCCTCGGCCTGGTGTCGAAGGAGTACGCGGCGCGACTGGCGCGTCAGATCCGCATGGATCGGGCGACCGAGGTGACGGCGGCGGGCGTACCTCCACAGGCCGAGACCGATTACTTCGAGCGCGAGCGCCGGCGTCACACGACGCACTTCTCCACCGCCGACGTGGAAGGCAACTGGGTGGCCTGTACGGCATCGATCAACACCAGCTTTGGCAGCAAGGTGGTGATTCCGGGAACGGGCATCGTCCTGAACAATCACATGGATGACTTCTCGGCCCAGCCGGGCGTGCCGAACTTCTTCGGACTGGTCGGTGCGGAGGCCAACGCAATTGAGGCCCGCAAGCGTCCGCTCTCAAGCATGAGCCCCACGCTGGTGCTGCTGAATGGGCGGCCCGTGTTGAGCGTGGGGGCGGCGGGTGGCCCTACCATCATCAGCCAGACCCTGCTGGCCGTGCTGCGCACGATCGATTTCCAACTCCCCCCCCGCGAGGCCCTCGCCGGGGCGCGATTCCATCATCAGTGGAAGCCCGATCAACTGCGGGTGGAGCAATCACTGGGCGAGCCGGTCCTGGCCGAGCTGCGACGCCGCGGGCACAAAGTGGTGGTCGAGTCGTCCCTCGGCGCCGCGCAGGCGGTCATGCTGCGCCTCGATGGATCCTGGGCCGGATCCGCCGATCCCCGCGGCGAAGGAACGGCCTCATTCCGTTGACGCGCTGCTTAACCCCTCACTTCGAGTCGATGCGTTCGAAGACGAAGTAGGCCCAGTTGTTGCCGCGGCGGTAGTGGAAGGTGAGGAGCTGGGGACCGGCCTGCGGGAAGGTGATGGTCGCGATCTGACCGTAGTCCCAGTAGTGCCAGCCCGCGGTCGCCCGGGGCATCACGCACTCCGCCGCCGGCTTGCCATTGAGATCAAAGCCAATCCGGCCGATGTAATTGCCCGCGGCGTCCCGGTGCACTTCCTTCTCGGCGTAACTGTAGAGGCACTTCACCGCGTAGGTGCCCGGTTCGCGGACGTGGACGGTGTAGTTCGCCCATTCACCGTCAGAGGTCCACCCGATGTACAACTGATTGATAGGCGGGCTCACCGCATTCGTGTGGTTCAGGTCCGCCCAATCCTTCACGAACGACAGGTCCACACCCTCACTCTCGCGAAAATGCCAGATGTAATCGGAGGCGTGCACGCGCTGATGATTGTACGGCGTGATCTGCCGGTTGAGCACGGCGCTGCCTTCATTGGTCGAGGTGGTGTCGTGATAGGCCACACCCTCGCCGCCCAGATCATACAACGCGCACTGCACGATTCCCGGAATGTTGGCCGGGCCGGTCTTGTGCATGACGTCACGGAACGGGGTCCCTCGGTATCCCGCCGGCACCTGCGCACGGGTCATCCAGGGGAACAACAAGGCCATCCACGACAGGGCATGGATCCAGCGGAATACGGAGAGCGACTTCATGGTGAGGCCGCTACTGTCACCCCGGTCGCTTGTCGTTCACAAGACCGCAGGAATGGATCCGCACGGGACGTTGCTGCTTTTTTAGCGCGATTCCCACGGGTGGTTTTGATACCCCGTTGTCCGTGTCCCCCCGAAGTTTGATCAGGCGATCCCTTGTCCTGCTCGTGCAGGCATGGGGTTCTTGCGCTCTGATCGCGGCGGATCGGGTCACCCCGCTGGCGCCGCCGTCCCGCGGTGCGAACGGATTCACCAGCGTACCTTCCTCGGAGACGGGCATCCATTTTCAGAACCTGCTTCCGCCAACCGCGGCGGCCCGAAACCAGAATCTCGCCAATGGATCCGGCGTCGCGGTGGGCGACATCGATGGGGACGGCCGTCCGGACCTCTATTTCGCGGCGATTCAAGGAACCAACCGTCTCTATCGAAACCTGGGCGGCTGGCGTTTCGAGGACATCACCGACAAGGCGGGGGTGGGATGTCCTCAGTGGGTTTCGACCGGCGCGGTGTTGGAGGATGTGGATGGCGACGGGGATTTGGATCTCCTCGTTTCGACGCTGGGAACCGGCGTGCATCTGTTTCTCAACGACGGCAAGGGTCACTTCACCGAGACCACCGCGAAGGCGGGTCTGACCTCCAGGACCGGAAGCATGTCCATGGCCCTGGGTGACGTGGACGGCAACGGCACGCTCGATCTCTACGTGGCGAACTACGGAGCGCAGCCGATTCTGAAGTCAGGTCCGGGACGCGCGACGATCAAGCAGGTGAACGGGCAGTGGGTGGTGGAGGGGCCGTTCGCGGACCGGCTCCGCGTGGTGAACAATCAGGTCGAGGAAGTGGGTGAGGTGGGCGTGCTCTACCTGGGCGACGGCAAGGGGGGCTTCTCGCCCGTGCCCTGGAACTCCGACCGGTTCCTCGACGAACAGGGAAAACCCAAGGCCCCGCCCGCCGACTACGGGCTCAGCGCACAGATCCGGGATATCAATGGGGACGGCTTCCCGGATCTTTATACCTGCAACGACTTTCAGAGTCCGGATCGCGTCTGGCTCAACAACGGTCGGGGTCAGTTTCGCGAGGCGTCGCGGCTGGCGATTCGGAAGCACGCCTTCTCCTCGATGGGCGTGGATTTCGCGGACCTGGATCGCGACGGCAATCTTGACTACCTCACCGTCGAGATGTCGCCGCGGTCGCATGCGCGGCGGATGCGGTCGCTCACCGGTGCGCGCTTCCTGCCCAATGTTCCGGGGCGCTACGACTTTCGGCCGGAGGTCACGCGCAACACGCTCTATCGGGGCAACGGCGACGGCTCGTGGAGCGAGCTCGCGGAATTCGCCGGCGTCAGCTCCACCGACTGGTCATGGCAGCCGGTGTTTCTGGATGTCGATCTCGACGGCTACGAGGATTTGCTGGTGGCGGGCGGCATGATGTACGACGTGCAGGATCGCGACACCACCGAGCGCATCCAGGCCGAGGCCCGTTCCGGTGGCACCCTGGGCGGCACCAATCTGCTTCGCTTTCCCGCCTATCCCTCGGCGATCGCAGCCTTTCGCAACCGCCGTGATTTCACCTTCGAGGATCGGCAATCGGCCTGGGGATTCACCCGTCAGGGGTACTTCCAGGGCATCGCGCTGGCGGATCTGGATGGGGACGGGGACCTGGATCTCATCTGCAACTGCGTGAATGGCGAGCCGGCATTGTATCGCAATGACGCGGTACCGCCACGCATCGCGATCCGCGCGCACGGCCTCGCCCCCAACACGCGGGGCATCAATGCACGCATTCAGGTCACCGGAGGGCCGGTGGTTCAGACCCAGGAATTGGTTTCTGGCGGACGCTATCTGTCCTCGGACGACGTCATCCGGACTTTCGCGACCGGCGGTGCGGCCGAGGTTCAGATTGAGGTCACCTGGCGGTCGGGACGGCGTTCCCGCATTGCGCACGCACTTCCGGGAAACCTCTACGAAGTCGACGAATCGAGCGCTGAACCCGCGACGCCGGCGGACCCACCCAAGAAGCCGCGGCCCTGGCTCGCGGATGTCTCGAAGGCGTTGAACTTCGCGCATCACGAGGACCTGTACGACGACTTCGCACGTCAGCCGCTGCTGCATCGTCAACTCAGCTCGCTGGGACCACAGGTGGGATGGGCGGACCTGGATGGCGACGGACGATTGGAATTGGTCGTGGGAACCGGACGGGGTGGAAAACTGGGCGGATTCCGATTCCGCGAGGACGAGACCGTGGACGTGCTCGCCAGCGATTGGGTGGCACCTGACGATGTCCTCGGCATGACGGCCTGGACCCGGCCCGACGGCCGACCCGCCCTGCTGGCCGCGGTGGCCAACTACGAAACCGCTCCAGATCGACGCTCTTCGGTGGTGGCGATCACGCTCGCCGCCGGTGGGCCGCTGCAGGTGACTCCCGTGGCGGACATTCCCGAGAGCGCGGCGACATTCGGCACGCTCGCTTCGGCCGACGTCGACGGAGACGGGAGACTTGATCTGTTTGTCGGCCATCGCGTGACGCCGGGAGCCTATCCCGCCGCACCTGGCTCCCACGTGTTTCGACCCGATGCCACGGGCCGTCTGCAGGCGGATCCCAGCGCGGAATCGCTCCTCAAGGCGGTGGGCATGGTCACCGGTGTGGTGTGGACCGATCTTGAAGCGGACGGATTTCCCGAGCTGGTGATCACGTCGGAGTGGGGTCCCCTTCGCATCCTGCGGAATCAGGCGGGTCGTCTGTCAGCGTGGGATCCTCCGGTGCGGCTCACAGAATCCGGACGCACCCGGGAACTGCGACTGTCGGAACTCACCGGATGGTGGGGAGGTGTGGCGGCGGGGGACTTCGACGGCGACGGACGCATGGATCTCGTCGTGGGCAATTGGGGTTCCAACACTGGATATCGCGCCTCGCTGGATCAGCCGCTTCGACTCTTTCACGGCAACCTCGGGGGATCCGGCATCATCGATTTGATCGAGGCCTACTATCCGGAGGCGTCGACGATTGAGATGCCGCGTCGTTCGCGCCGCGCCCTGGCCCAGGCAATTCCCGCCATCGGTGAGCGGTTCCCCACCCACGCGTCCTTGGGCGACGCCACGCTCGCGCAGGTGCTGTCCGTGCTGCCTGTGCCGCCGGGTGTCGTGTCGGCGCGGACGCTGGATTCGATGGTGTTCCTCAATCGCGGCGATCACTTCGAGGCCGCCGCACTTCCAGCCCGCGCGCAGTGGGCGCCGGTGCAGGGGATCTCCATCGCCGACGTGGATGGCGACGGGAATGCCGATCTGCTGCTGGCCCAGAACTTCTTCGCCATGCGGCTGGAATGGCCACGCACCGATGCGGGTCAGGGACTCGTGCTGCTCGGGGATGGTCACGGCGGGTTTCGTCCGCTGAACGCGCGCGAAGCCGGGGTGATGGTCCATGGCGAACAGCGGGGCTGCGCAGTCGCCGACTTCGATCGGGACGGAAGACCCGATTGGGTGGACACCCAGAACGGCGCGGCCACACGTCTGTTCCGCAACTACTCGGGGAAGCCCGGGATCCGGGTGACGCTGCAAGGCCCGAAGGGAAATCCCACTGCGATCGGCGCCGTGGTCCAACTGCGAACCGCCTCCGGCTGGGGCGCCGCCCAGGAGATCCACGGAAGCTCGGGCCAGGGATCCGTGGATGCGCCGGAGGTGTTGCTGTTCGGCAGCGGCGATGCCGTTCGCATCCGCTGGCCGGGGGGCAAGGTCACCGAAACCCCTGTGAATCCGGGCACTCGCACGCTCCTGATTCGTCAGGCTCCATAGCTCGGAGCTGCGCGGATTCGCTTCGCCGATCCGCCAACTTTCGTTACCCGGCGTCACTAACGCGCGACGGGCAATTCCACCAAGGTTGGCGGAGCCCTGAATTTGGCCGGCGGGTGGAAGGTGAACGTCAGGGTTCGGAACACCCGGAAGGTGGCGGTGATCGACGTCATTTCCGGACGCTTGGAAAGGTTGGGCTCGTTCGATCCAATCAAATAGGTGACGCCCTCGCGGTTAACGGTCGAGATGCCAATTCCCGTACCGCGGTCGACGGGGCCTACGAGTCTTGGGGTCCAAAGGCGTCCCGTTTGATCCCGGGCCTCCACCAGCTCGACTCGGACGCCATCGGGTCGGTTGTCGATCCAACATGAAATCATGGGACTGCCGCCGCCGCTGAAATGGATGAGAGTCAGGCTGAGTTCGGGAAACCGTTTGCTCGGATGGAACGGAGGTGCCTGGGTGACGAGGCGGCCGTTCATGTCGAGAAGGTCGCTTAAGACGTAGAATTCATCGGGATCGTCCGGGGACGGACCGGAGCTGGTTCGCTCCGTCTCCACATCCAACCGCCAGGCCGGCTCATCGTCAAAAAGCGAGCCCTTCAGGTAAGAAATGTCCTCGCGATAGTAGCTCCCCACGCCTTCAAACAAGGCATTGCCTCCGGGATCCGAAAGTCGATGGGCGAACACCCGCACCGGCAGGTGCCGGGCATCCTCCACGAGCGCCTTCACCTGAGTTCGACGTTCAATGGGGCCTGTTGGAGGCATCCCTGGCAGCTGCGGCAAGGAGTGTTGGATGTCGACGGCTTCAACATCGGAAAGCGTCACGGTGACGCCTTCCTGCGTCCGGCTGACCGGCAGTGTATCGGGTTTCCAAAACGGGGCGTTGGTTTGGACCGGGTTGGGGATTCCCGAAATGAGGATGGGCAGCCGGCCCCCCCCGCCAAGCGGATATAGTTCAAAGGTTAGCTCCTTCTGCCGGCGCGGAAACACTCGGATGTGGAGCGCCGTGTAGTGGGTCCGGGAGAAGGCATCGAAGTAGCCGAACAACCCCTCCGAATGGCCGACCATGAAGGTGGAGTGAGGGGAATTGACGATGGACTCGCCCCACTGAGTCCCGGGACGTCCGGCGTGCTTCAGGAAGACCACCAACTCCGGCTGGGTGGAATGCGTGACTGCGACAGGCAGCAAGGCTTCGGGAAGGTACTTCCACCGGGAGGGTGGCAGATGGCTGATCGCAACTTCACCCAGCGTCCGGAAGAACGCCCGTTGAGCGGTGTGATTGGTTCCAAAACTCGAACCGGCAACGACCGCCTTGCTTCCGTTGGGAAGTTGAACCTCTGCCTTCTTGGAGCAACCGAGTCCGAGCACGACAAGAAAAATGGCGGCGAGTCGCATAAGGATTTCCCTGAGGGCCGTCGCTTGGCGGCCGCTGGAACCATGGGCAGTCGCGGCGCGCCCCATCAAGTGTGCGTTCGGTTGTGAATCTGGAAATTCGATGGAACTGTCCCCGCGCTCGGAATTGACCCAACCCATGAGCTCGCCATCCAACGCCGTCCCGCCCGACTATCTCGAGTTGGGATTCCAACAGATTGAACGCGAAATCCGCTGGTTGGCGGATGGACTCGCGGATGTGCTGGCGGGCTTGGGCGAGACCAGGCTGGCGCAACAGATCCCTTGGCGGACCGAGGCCGGTTCCTCAACCCAGGCCGCGGCCAAGGACTGCCCTCCCCGGCTCGGTTTGGCCATGGCCATGGCCTTCCAGCTGCTCAACACGGTGGAGGAGCACGTCGCGGAAACCGTGCGCACGCTGCGTGAGGAATCCGAGGGACCGGCCAGCGAGCGCGGGCTGTGGGCGGACCAGATCCAGGCGCTGCAAAAATCGGGCGCCTCCTCCCCGGAGATCCTGCAGGCAATGCGCGAATCGGTGGTGGAACTGGTCTTCACCGCGCACCCCACCGAGGCCAAGCGGACCGCGGTGCTGGAGCAGCATCGCGAGCTGATGCAACTCCTGCAGCGTATTGGCCAGGGCACGGGGCGCGACCGCCTTCGCCCGGAACTGATTCCGTTGTTGGAACGGCTATGGCGCACCGGCGAGATCCTGCTTCAGAAGCCCTCGGTGGCCGATGAACGGCGGAATGTCCTGAATTATCTCCGCGACGTTCTGCCGCCGGTGATTCCCGAGCTGGATCAGCGACTCGACCTCGCCTGGCAGCGCGCCGGCTTCCCGGTCGCGCAATTATCGGAACCCGGATCGCGTCCCGCCCTGCGATTTGGAACCTGGGTGGGCGGCGATCGCGACGGCCATCCGGGTGTCACTGCCGAGGTGACTGCTGAAACGCTGGAGCGCCTTCGCGCCAACGCCCTCATCGTGCTGCACCGGCAGCTCTCCAGACTGGCGGCGCGGTTGCCGTTGTCGGATTGGATTCAAACCCCGCCACCCAGCCTGCTCGAACTTCGCGAGCGCTGCCGCATCGCCGCCGGCGAGCTGGCCGGCCCTATTCTCCAGATGCACCCGGGCGAGCCGTGGCGCCAGACCGTGGAACTCATGGCGGCCTGCCTCCCCGTGGAATTGCATCCGGGTCAGCTGGCCCAGGTCCATGCCCGGCGCGGGGGATATCGCGAGCCGTCGGAGCTGGACCGCGATTTGGGGATCCTCCACGCCACGTTGACTGAATGTGGTGCCGGCCGGATTGCCGATCACGAAATCCTGCCGGTGCGGCGGATTGTCGCCACCTTCGGCTTCCACCTCGCCTCGCTCGACGTGCGGCAGAATTCCGCGTTTCACGATCGCGCGCTGCGGCAGCTGCTGATGGCCGCCGGCATTGACGCCTCGCAATGGGAGGAATGGTCCGAAACGGAGCGCCTCCGCCTGCTGGAGCGCGAGATCCGCTCGCCCCGCCCGTTCCTGCATCCCTCGGCGTCGGCGGGACCCGAGGCCGATGCGGTGTTGAAAACGTATCGCGTGCTCGCGGCCCACATCGCGGAATTCGGACCGGAGGGCATCGGCGCGCTGATCGTCAGCATGACGCGGAGCCTCTCCGATCTGCTCGGCGTGTATGTACTGGCCCGGGAGGCAGGCCTCCTTCGGCTCTTCCCCGAGGGCATGGTCTGTCTGCTCCCGGTGGTCCCGCTGCTGGAAACCGTGGACGATCTCGAGCGCGGTCCGGAGATCCTGCGATCCTTCCTCGAGTTCCCCGTGACCCGCGCCAGCCTGCAGTTTCAGGCCCGCCGTTCGGGCAGCGCTGCCGGGCCGAGGCAGCAGGTGATGATCGGCTACTCGGACTCCAACAAGGACGCCGGCATCGTCGCCAGCCAGTGGGCCTTGCAGCGCGGCCAGGCGCGAATCGCGGCGGTTGGCGAAGCGGCCGGCATTCCCGTTCAGTTCTTCCATGGACGCGGTGGAACGATCAGCCGTGGTGCCGGTCCGACGCACCGCTTCCTTGAGGCGTTGCCCGGCGGCTCGCTCCGCGGAGCGATTCGGATCACCGAGCAGGGCGAAACCATCGCCCAGAAATACGGAAACCCCGGAACGGCCCGTTACCATCTCGAACTGCTGATGGCCGGCGTCACCGCGGCCTCGTGGCGTCATCGCCGGAGTGAGCCGCTGGATCCGACATTGGTTCCGCTCATGGAGAGCCTCTCCCTCGAATCGCGTCGCGAATACCGCGCGCTGCTGGAGACAGAAGGATTTCTGACCTTCCACCGCCAGGCGACGCCGCTCGATGCGCTCGAGAACACGCGGATCGGATCACGTCCCTCGCGTCGAACCGGCAGCGCCACGCTTGCCGATCTGCGGGCGATCCCGTGGGTCTTTTCGTGGACCCAGGCCCGGTACTATCTCACCGGCTGGTACGGAGCCGGAACCGCACTCGGATCGCTGGCCCCGGAGGCGCTGGAACGATTGCGCGAGCACCAGCGGTCGGTGCCGTTCCTCCGCTACCTCATCACCAACATCGAATCCTCCCACGCCAGCAGCGATCTGGAGGTCATGCGCGAGTACGCCGGTCTGGTGGAAGATCCGGTCCTCCGCGAGCGAATCTGGACGCGCATCGAGGCGGAGTGGCGTCGCACGCAGGAGGTGCTTTTGCGGCTCCGTGGCGTGGCGTTCATCC
>CANGMO010000047.1 GCA_947454295.1 Verrucomicrobiota bacterium
ATGACCATCTCCGCTTCTTCGCAAGCGACCGGCAAACGGCCGACTTTTCCTTCAACGTGGCCAATCCCCTCACCGCAGAGCACCTGATTCTCTGTCATGGGGTGGAGCACGTGACGGCGAGCTACGATCTCAATCTCGCCCAGTTGGAATCCCTCCTGCAATCCGCCCCGGCGTCCTGGTTTGAGGTGACGATCCACCAGCACATGCCGCTCTTTCACATGGAGCATTGCGTGTTCTGCGCCTTCCTGTCGAAGGGCACGGACTTCACCAACTGCGGCCGTCCCTGCGACACCCATGAGGTGAAGCTTCGGGATCGCGTGGGCATGGAGCACCCGCTCCGGGCTGACGCGGGATGCCGCAACACCGTGTTCAACGCTCGAGCCCAAACCGGTGCGGAATCCTTCGACCGACTGATGGCCCTCGGAGTGCGGCGTTTCCGGGTCGAGTTTGTTAGTGAGACGCCCGCCGAGGTGGAATCGACGCTGACCCACTATCGCGCGCTGTTGCGACGCGAGATCACCGGCACCCAGCTCTGGCGCGAACTGAAGCTCAGCAATCAGATCGGCGTCACGCGTGGCCAGATGGAGCAGAGTGGGGCCCGCAAGGTGTTCCCCAAGGCCGGCTGAGTTACGGCGCGGGCGTCAGCCCATCTTCTGTCGGAACCGCGCGACGCACAGGCCGAAGAGTCCCAGGCCCATCGCGGCGAGGACGACCAGGTGGTTGCCGAATTCCGAAAGGCTCGCGCCCCGCAGGATGATGGCGCGCGCCAGTTCGATGAAGTAGGTGGTGGGCAGGCACGCTCCCACCCACCAGAACACCGCGGGCATCGTTTCGCGGGGAAAGATGAACCCGCTGAAGAACACCGAGGGCATGATGAAGATCATGCTCATCTGCAGCGCCTGCATCTGGTTTTGCGCGCGCGTGGACAACAGCAGTCCGAGGCTCAGCAGGCAGAAGATGTAAAGCTCGGTGGCCGCCGCCAGCGCGAGCCGACTGCCCACGATGGGGACATCGAAGACGCCCCACATGATGGTGTACAATCCGAGCGCCATCGCACTGCCAATCACCAGGTAGGGGATGAGTTTGCCCAGCATGAGTCCCCATCGCGACAGCGGGCTCACCAGCAGCTGTTCGAGGGTGCCACGTTCGCGTTCGCGCACGAGGGCCATGGCGGTGGCGAAGGTGGTGGCGATCTGCAGCACCACGCCGATCACCCCGGGAACGAAGAAATTCGGGCTGCGCATGGCGGGGTTGTAGAGGATCTGCGGACGCACCTCGACCGGCAGCTCGGCCCGCCCCGCGCCGGCCATCAGGGTGGAGACCGACTCGCGCAGGGAGACTGCGACCGCGGTGTTGAGCGCGGAGCCGGCGATGGTGGAGCTCGAGCCGTTGATGAGGAGTTGGACGTGGGCGGTGCGGCCGGCGTGGAGATTGCGCGTGAAATCCTGGGGGATTTGGATGCCCACGTGCGCCTCGCCCCGGCGCAGCGCTGCGGAGAGTTCGTCGGGCGTGTGGACCGTGCCGGTCACGCGAAACGTCTGCGTGTTCGCGAAGTGCTCCACCAGTTGCCGGCTCTCCACGGTTTGGTCCTGATCGAGCACGACCGTCGCCATGTGCTTCACGTCGTTGTCCAGCGCGTACCCGAAGGCGATCATCTCGATGATCGGCGGGAACAGCATGAAGAACAGCGTCAGCGGATCCCGGAGCACCACAAGGAACTCCTTGTAGAGAATGGCGGTGAGGCCGCGGAAGGGATGGATCATGACGCGGCGGGTTGGGACGCGAGCTGGGCCTCACGTTCGGCGGTGAGGGCGACGAACACGTCCTCGAGCGAGGGCGTGGTGGGGCGGATCTCGACCGACGGAATGCCGACGCGTGCGAGGGCCTCGCGTAGTTTCGCTTCGTCGAGCCGAGCCTCGACCAGAAGGTGCAGCGACTGCCCGAAAATCGTCGCCGAACGCAGTCCCTCCAATCCGCGCAGGGTTTGCAGCGCGGTGGTGGCGTGGGGGCAGATCAATTCAATGCGCCGCGTTCCCGGAGGATTCACCACCGGCAGTTCCTTTAAGTGATCGGGTTCGCCACAAACCACCAGTTTGGACAGGTAGATGTAGCCCACCTCGGAACAGCGTTCCGCCTCGTCCATGTAGTGCGTGGTGACGAACAGCGTCATGCCCTGACTGGCGAAGGTGAACAGCAGGTCCCACAACTCGCGGCGCGCCACCGGGTCGATGCCGGCCGTCGGCTCGTCGAGAAAGAGCACCCGCGGCCGGTGCACCAGCGCGCACGCCATGGCCAGTCGCTGACGCCACCCGCCAGACAGCAAGGCGGCACGGCGGTTCAAATAGGGTTCCAGGTGTGTGAGACTCACCAGTTCCCGGTAGCGCGTCTGCAGCGCGGTACCCGACAGCCCGTAGAGCCGCCCGTAGAACTGCAGGTTCTCGTGGACGGTCAGTTCGTCATACAGGGAGAACTTCTGCGACATGTAGCCGATCAGCGACTTGATGCGCGCGGACTCGCGGGCGGTATCGATGCCATCAATCGTGGAGCGGCCCGAGGTGGGATCGAGCAGTCCGCAGAGCATGCGGATGACTGTCGACTTCCCGGATCCGTTTGGCCCAAGGAATCCGAAGATGCTTCCCGCCGGAACGGAAAAGGAAACGTGATCGACCGCGGTGAATCCGCCAAAGCGCTTGGTGAGGGCTTCGCAGCGAATCATGGGTTTTCCCGATCGATGGGTTGCGGCGTCCGGGAATGGCGGGGCTTGGTGATCACGGCCGTTTGGGCTGATCGGCGATCGCGACCTCGGCGGTCATTCCGGCGCGGAGTTCGTGTCCGGTGTTGGGAACCCGGATCTTCACGCCAAAAACCTGCTGAACGCGGTCCGAGGGCGTCTGGACATTTCGGGGTGTGAACTCGGCCTCACGGGCCACCTGTTCCACGGTTCCAGGAAAGCTGCGACCGGGATAGGCATCGGGCCGGAGTGACACCGACTGTCCCGTTGCGAGTTTCCCGAGCCAGGACTGTGGGACATAGATCCGGATCCACAGCGAATCGTCGAGGAGGAGCGTCACGGCTTCGCGACCGGGCTGCAGGACATCGCCCGGCTTCACTGGAATCACTTCGATTGTGCCGGCGGAGGGCGCGGTGAGATTCAGTTCGCGGAGCTGCGATTCAATTTCAGCCTGCTGGGCCCGGGCGAGGTCGATGCGCTCGCGGCGCGCGCCGGCCAGCAGCAGGTCCTGCCGTGCCCTGGCGCTGGCCGCGGACTTGGCCGTGGTGGTGGCGTGGGCGACAGCGCGGTCGCGTTCGGTTTCGGAGATGGTGCGTCGGGCGAACAGCTCGTCGGCACGACGGCGTTCGATGGCGGCCCATTCCGCCTCGCTGGCCAGGGCTTCCGCGGCGGCACGGGCCTCGGCAATTTCCTCGGGACGCGGCCCCGCTTCCAGTTCCGCCAGCGTGGCGCGAATCTGATCGCGTCGCGCCAGCAATTCGGGCGCCTCCAGCGCGATCAAGGGAGCGCCGACGGCGACCCGGTCGCCTTCATGGACTTGAAGCTGGGTCACGCGCCCGCCGTACCGCGAGGCAATACGGACTGAATCGACGGCGAGGGTGCCCGAAGGGGAATCCGCGTCGGTGCTGCCGGGACGACATCCCGTCAGGCTCAGGGCTGCACCAGCGATCGCAGCGGCAAGGGTCGCCCTTCGAATCATGGCGATACCCTAGCCGGCCGCAGCGGCGTATGCCACCAAGAGTCGGCGCGACTAGGCAGCGGGGGCCGGTGGCACCGTTCCGGCGAGGGGTTCGGAGGCCTGGGCCTCGAGCATCGTGACGAACTCGGTCCGCACGCGGGTGAGGACATCGCGCAGCAGGATGGATTCCGGCTCCGAACGGTTCCCCTTGGTCTTCACCTCCAGCATTTCCAGCTGATCGATGAAGATCTTGGCCGCCTCCAGGTTTGGCTCCTCGTTTTCGCCGGAATGGAGATTGGGCAGTTTGCCGAGAAGCATCAGCGCCATCTGCGCGTGCCCGGTGATAAGCTGCTCAAAGAGTGCCGAGTGGATCTTTTCCAGGGAGGCTTCGCCCAGTTCGTCCTCGGGCAGCGGCGGTGGGTTCATGGGGTGGGATCCTTGCGCGCCCGGACAATCGCGGCCGAGAGAAATCGGTTCAACATGCGCAGGCGCTCCTCCACGTCGAGGGTTTCCAGCAGGACCTGGCGCGGTTCGGGATCACCGATCAGGAGGGAGGCAATGAGATCGGCGCGGGCCCCAAGACACTCGATGCTGCGCAGTGCCCGGAGGCACTCGCCGACTTCCACCGTTCCGTCGGGCGGGGCGGAGGGAACCAGCGGTTGCAGCAGTGCCGAGGGGAGGCGATCCACCATCCGCAGACGCTGCTCCACCAGATCGAGGGTTCGTTCCGCCAGGGCTTCCGCGGCGAGGCTGTCGGATTCTTCGCTGGAAATCGCTTCGATGTGATGCTGCCGGTAGGGCTTGGACTGGATCAACTTGCCCAGACGGACGCGCGTCAGGCCCAGCAGGACGAGGTGGGAGGTGCCGTTCTCATTTTGCACCGAGGCGCGGACCAGCCCAAGGCCGGCGATCCGGCACGGGCTCTCGCGCTCGGAGGTGGGCTGCTGCATGGCGATGCAGAACAGCCGATTCCCCGCGAGGGAGTCAGCCAGCATGGTGCGATACCGCGGTTCAAAAATGAACAGCGGCAATAGCGCGCCGGGGAACAGGTTGCAGCTCCCCAAAATCATCACTCCGGCCCGATCCGGAATCTCCATGAATGCAGATTATCTCGAAATGGTCGTATCGCAAGTTGGGTGGCCCCGTTACTTGCCAATCGGGCTCCCCATGCGCAGGGTGAGGCTGCAATTATGAACTCGAAGACGCTGATTATCCTTCTGGCCCTCGGAATCGCCGGCCTGGCGACCGGTTGGGTGATCACGAGCCATCAGGCGGCTCAACAACACGAGCTGGCGGTTTCCCGGATTGGTTCGCTGTCCAACGAGCTGGTTCAGACGACCGTTCAGCTAACCGACCAGAAGTCCGTGAACTCCCGGCTGAACACCGATCTCACCCAGCGCGAGACCGAGTTGAGCACGATTTCCAACAAGTGGACCACCGTAACCGCCGAGCTGCAAAAGACGGAGGCCGAGGCCAAGGCGGCCGCCGAGGCGGCGAAGGCTGAGATCGACAAGCGCAATGCCCGGATCACCGAACTCGAGGGTGAGAAGGATGAGCTGACCCACAAGATGGACGGGCTCACGACGCAGATCACCGGCCTCAGCGGTCAGATCAAGGAAACGGAGCGCCGACTGGCCGCCAGCGAAGGCGATCGCGAGCTGCTCAAGAAGGAGCTCAAGCGCCTGATGGCGGAAAAGGCGGATCTCGAGAAGAAATTCAACGATCTCGCCATCCTTCGGGAACAGGTGAAGAAACTGAAGGAGGAGCTGAGCATCCGCACGCGGCTCGATTTCATCCGCCGCGGCCTGTACGGCTTCGAAAAGAAGGGTGGGCAACTGCTCGTCGAGGGCATCAAGTCTCCTGGCCACAAGTCGACAAATGCCGCCGTGGAGATCAAGGCGGAGGTCGGCACCGATGGCTCCGCCAAGGTCAGCGCCTCCACCAACGCCCCGGCGGCCAAGTAATTCGGCGCCGGAATCTGGTTGAGGCGAATGAAGCCGGTCTTGAAAGGTGCCGGCTTCGCAGACGCCAGGGGCTTCACCCTCGTTGAGCTCATGGCGTGCGTGGCCATGATCCTTGTGCTGGCCGGGTTGTTGATGGCGGCAATCCCGGCCGCGACCGCCCGAACGAGAGCTCTCCGATGCAGCAATTCACTCCGTCAAATGGGCATCGGTTTGTCCACCTACCTTGCGGATCATCGCGCCTATCCGGAAGGGTACGCGGAACGCTGGATGGACCTGGCATCTGGAGTTCATTCACCGCAGCTGGCGTCATGCCCCGAACTGCCCGGCTATTCCTATGCGGTCAACGTCCGCGGCGCGTCGCCGCTGTCCATGGGGTGGAATCACTTGGGATTGGGCCCCCGCGCTGGTCCCCGGCCCACGCGAGAACAAGAAGTCGTGGCCCCCTCGCAAATGATTGCCGTGTCGCACGCGGTGCAATCCTTTGCGCCACCGAATGTCGCGCCGGAACTGGCGAAGGCCCGGGTGCATGGAGGCGCGGTCTCGTTCTTGAAATGCGACGGGGGAATCGAAACCCTGCGCTCCGGTCCCTCTGCGGCCAAGGCCGTGGCCAATCGGTGGAATTCGGATAATCAGGCGCATTTCGAGTTCTGGTGACTGATTCCTCAGTCTCGGGAGGGCGGCTTTCGATCCGCCGGAAGAATCCCGCGCTGGTCCTCTGTCGATCACGCGCTATCGTCCGCGCGGATGAACGTCGGCGAGCTGCGGGATTCACACGGCCGGGTGATGCGGGATCTGCGGATCAGCATCACCGACCGCTGCAATTTCCGCTGCCTCTACTGCCTGCCGGAGACCGAGGAGGCGGCGAATTTCTACCGCTCGCGATTCGATGCGGTGCGGAATCCCAAGCCCTTTTCGCTGGAACCCATCCGGTACGAGTGGAAGCCCCGCGACCGCTTGCTGACCTACGAGGAGATCGAGCGACTGGTTCGGGTGGCCGCCTCGCTGGGGGTCGACAAGATCCGCATCACCGGCGGGGAACCGCTGCTGCGTCGCGCCGTGCCTGAGTTGATCGCCCGAGTGGCGGCGATTCCTGGAATCCGCGATGTGGCCATGACCACCAACGGATTCCTCTTCGCCCGCCATGCCGAGGCGCTGCGAAAAGCCGGCCTGAAGCGCGTGAGCTTCAGCATGGATTCCCTCGATCCTTCCAATTTCAAGAAGATGACCGGCCGGGACGGGCAGGCCGAGGTGCAGCAGGCGATCGCCCAGGCGCAGGCGCTGGGCTTTGCGCCGGTGAAGGTCAACGCGGTGGTGATTCGCGGGATGAACGATCACGAGATCGAACCGCTGGTCGACTTTGCACGCGACCGTGATTTGGTGCTGCGGTTCATCGAGTTCATGCCCCTGGATTCCGGTCACGCCTGGCAGCGCGACCTGGTGGTTTCCGGCCGGGAGCTGCTGGAGCGGTTGCGCAAGCGATTTGACCTGGTGCCCATCGATGCCCGCGCGAATCCCGCCGAAACGGCGCGACGATACGCCTTTGCGGATGGACGCGGGGAGATTGGCATCATCGCGCCGGTGACCGAGCCCTTCTGCGGTCATTGCAACCGGCTTCGGGTCACTGCCGACGGCCGGCTGCGCACCTGCCTGTTCAGCCTGCACGAACACGACTTAATGTCCCTGCTGCGCGGGGGCGCGCCGGATGCCGAGATTGCCGCCCGCTTGGTGGAGTTGGTCCGTGGCAAAGAGGCCGGGCATCGGATTGGCCGAGCCGATTTCGTTCAGCCGGCGCGTACCATGAGCTGCATTGGCGGTTGAGTTGGAACCCGGGAGTTCAAACCGCAGATGAACGCGGATGGACGCTGATTCCGAGCGGGATGAACCCGGTTGATTCGGTGGCGCGAGGCTCCTGCCGAAGCGGGAGCGTAGAAGGTAGGTGGGACGCGACGGGGCGAAGAAGGACGCGTCCGCTCGCCTGGCTCATCGGGAGATTCGCCCTACCGACATCGAGGGTGCGCGAGATAATGCGGTGCGGAGGACGTTGGGCGGCGTGCGATCCTCCTCCTCCCGTCGGCGGCTACCGTAGGCTCCGGCCGGGCCCGCATGGGTCGCCTATTTCAAATCGGCACGGCCCCAGTCTTCGGGGCGGCCTTGGACTCCGGAGCGCGGGGACCAGGCGATGCGCGACTTGTTGATGTTCTCGCCCGGGGCGGCGTCGCGCTTGTCTCCGTCGTACACCAGCACGTTGAACCCGAGGCGTCCGTTGTCGGGAGCCGGCTTGAAACCGATCTCCGAAAACGGAATCGAGGCGCGGATGGCATAGCCGTCCGGCGTCTTCCACGAGGCGATGCGGGTGCCGGGCGCGCTGGATTCGATTGGCCCGGGATTCGCATCGGCATCGCGCGCGGCGCGAACGCGTCCGGTGGCGTCGAAGGGGAAGATGCCGATCTTGTAGCATCCCAGCGTGTGTTCGGAACCCGGGGTGGGATCGAAGCACAGCTCCACGGAATCGCTGCGCCAGTGGCCCTTGATGTCATCCGGGGCGATGTTGCTCACCACCACGTCGTCGGTGACCCGCACCTCGACAAACACGTGGGTGTCGGTGTGGGCGATGCGGAATTTCGCCGAGAGATCAGCGGCGTCGCGGACGGAGCCCTGCCAGGTGAACCCGGGCTCAATTAAATGCCCCGGCAGGCTGTCCCATCCAGAAATGGTGTCGCCAGGTTCGACGGCGAGGGGTGCCGTGAGTTTCGGGATGTTGAGTTGCGGGACGGGATGCAGACGCGCCACCAGTCGCGTCTCGGACGACTCCAGCTGCGCGGTGGCCCGGAGCAGGGCGTCGGGGGGCCTTCCGGCTGGCGGCGTGATGAGCAGCCGCATGCGATTGGTGATACTGGGCGAGTAGTGGACGATGATGTCGCTGTAGTCCGTCTTCCACCCCGCCGGGGGCTCGAAGCGCACATTGCGGTCCACGCCCTTGGGCGTCGGATTGTAGAGGTAGAGGAAGATGTCGTTGATTTCGCCCGCCACCACCGGGAGGTCGGTGACCAGGTTGGCGGCGACGTGCTCGATGCGTTCGGCGTGGATCCACGATTGATAGCCCTCGAGAGCCGGGCGTGCCGCAAACTCAATGGCCACTCCGCGATTGGTGAAGCCGTCACCCGGTCCGAGAATCCGCGGCGGGAGATCGCCCGCGACGGGCAGTCCCTCGAAGAAGTTGGTTTCCGATGTGGGAAAGGGCAGCACCGACTTGACCAACGTGAAGCCCTGCGCGCGCCGCAGCCACGGGGCGTTGGCGAAACTCCCGAATCCCTGAGAGCGGTGATGCGCCAGCGCCGCACCGGCGACCGCCGCCGGCGTTCGGCCATCGGGCAGTGGCTGATCCACGCTGACCGTCACGGTGGGAGGCGCGTCCCCGACGCTGCCGGTCAGGTACACCTTGCGTGCCTGCCAGGGATGCAACCCTTCCTGCGTGATCTGTTCCGGAAACCAGGTGGGATCGGCGGCCAGATCGAAGGCCTCGATGGCAAACACCCCGGCGGCCTGATGGTTGCCATGCTGCCCGGGCACCGGCGCCGGGTTCATGGTCACAATCACTTCCGGTCGCAGGGTGCGGACGAGTCGGACCAGCCGCCCGAGGGTTTCCTCATTGCCCCATTTCTCGAGCGTGATGCGCAGGCTTTCGGTGTACGCGAAGTCCGCCTTGTCGAGGAAGTAGCAGCGCTTCACTCCGAGCTCGGCGAGGCAGTCACGCAACTCGGCCTCGCGCAGAATTCCCAGGGCCGGGCCCAGATGCGTGCCGACCATATTTCCGCCGCCTTCGCCGCGCGTGCAGTAGACGTTGACGATCCGTGCGTGCTGGCCGAGGGCGTAGGCCGCCAGGGTGGCGGCCATGCCGGTTTCATCATCGGGATGGGCAAACACGCCGAGGATGTCGGTCTTGACGAGATCGGCTCCCTGGACCGGCGCCGGCGCTGCTGCGGATTTCCCGGAGGACGCGGCCAGAAGCAGCGTCGCGGCGAGACACGATCCCACGGGGGACGGAAGCAGGAGGCGGGGGCGGAACACGGGCAAAGTGAACCCGTTCGTCCCGCCGCAGGCCAAATGATTTTCCGGGGGATCGCCGCCGCCCGGGTCCGATCACGCGAGCATCTCGGTGACCACGCGACCTTCGCCGGTGGGGCCGATGAGATGCTGATCCAGCCCCTGATCGCGATAGGTGAAGGCATGGGCGTCGATGCCCAGCTGATGCAGCACGGTCGTTTGAAGATCGCGAATCGTGACCTTGCCCTCGGCAATCGCGTAGCCGAAGTCATCGGTGGATCCCACCAATCCCCCGCGCTGCACGCCACCGCCGGCAAACCACATGCTGAAGCAGGCCGGGTGATGGTCGCGACCGAGGAAGGTGGAGCCGCCGCGCGCCTCGTTCATGGGCGTGCGCCCGAACTCGCCTCCCCAGATCACCAGGGTTTCATCGAGCAGGCCGCGTTGCTTGAGATCGGTGATCAATGCCGCGCAGGCGCGATCGACCTCACGGCACTTCTTGGGAAACTGCTCCATGAG
>CANGMO010000048.1 GCA_947454295.1 Verrucomicrobiota bacterium
CGAGAAGGCGCCGACGCCACTGACCTCAACGCCGCGCGTCGAAGCGGTTCGCCCGACGAACGCCGTCGTGGCTCCTCCCCCGGTGACGGTGGTGCGCTCCAATCCGCCCGTGGCTGTGCCGGTGGTGACGCCGCCGCCTCCGGCTCCGGTGGTGCCCCGGTATTCGCCGCGCGGTCCTGCCAGTTTTGCGCCGGGAGATCGCGCGTCGGCGGAGGCTCAGTTCACCGCGGCGCTGGCGGCCTACGATCGGCGGGATCTGGCCGGGGCACTGGCCCTCTATCAGCGCGCCACCGAGTTGGATCCCACGTTCTTTCCTGCGCGTCACAATCTCGGTTGGACCGCCCTCGAGTCCGGAGATTTGTCCCGCGCGCTGCTGGCGGGTGAGGCGGCGGTGCAATTGGATTCCGGATCCGCGCAGGGCCAGCGGCTGTTCGCGGCCGCCCTGTTGCGCGCGAATTATCCGGCGGACGCGGCCCTGCACCTGGAGCGATTGATCTCTCTGGAGCCCACGGATGCGGCTGCCCACTTCACGCTTGCCGGAGTTTATGCGCGTCAACCTGGGCAGATTGCCAAGGCGCGCGCGCAGTATCTGCGGACGCTGGAGTTGAACCCCAAGCATCCGCAGGAGACGGCGATTCGCGTGTGGCTGGCGAATCATCCCTGACGCCGGCCTGAAGCGCTACGGCGACACCAGCACGCGGAAGAAGTACGGCAGGTGCGGGTCGAGCGCGGGCAGCGTGGTCGAAAGCGTGGCGGTGGTGGCGGGTGCCAGATCGGTCACGGCCTGCCAGGTCTTGAAGTCGGTGCTGACCTCCAATCGATACGCGCGTCCCGGCACGGTGTCCCAGCTCAGGCGCACGGTGCCGTTGGCCAGGGTTTCCGGAGGATGCAGTTGGAAGACGCTCTTGGGATCCGTTGGATTGGTGCCGGCCAAAAATTCCGATTGATCGCTCATCCCGTCGCCATCGGTGTCCGCGCGTCCGGTGTAGAGCGGATTGACCGAACCGAAGAAGGCCTTTTCCCACAGGTCGCTGATGCCGTGTCCGTTCGTGTCAGGGAAGGTGTAGGTCCCGGTGAAGACCAGCGCGTTGACGTTGGTGCCGAGGACATTGGTCTGCGGGGCCGGGGTCACATAGTAGGGTACGGGGTTCCAGGCGATGGAATAGGTCCCCGCCGGCACGTTGGTCTGCAGCTTGAGACCGCTGCCTGCGACCACGAGATTGGTCGGTCCGTGAATGGTGAAGGAGGCCTGCGCCAGATTGTTCGACACCACGAGCGAGCTGCTGGCCACCGTGTTCATCTGCACGCTGAAGTCATCCAGCAGCCATCCGAGTCGCGCCGACGCATTGAAACTGAACAGCTGGTAGTTGAACCGGAAGCGTACCACGTTGCCCACGAAGCGTGTGACCTCCACTTCCACCTGCTCCCATCCGTCCGACAAATCGTTCTGCACCGTGTAGAGATCGTTCCACGTGGCGCCGTTGTCGGTGGACAGCGCGACCTGGCCCGCCTCCACCAGCACGTCGCCGAACGGATTGTCCTCGGTGCCGCCCGCCGACGCGGAGGTAAAGTCGTAGTTCTGCCAGAATTTGAGCGTCGCCTGATTGCCGCCCACGAGACTGATGGCGGGTGAAATGAGATCGGTGACCGCGTAGTCGATCGAGTCGCCCTTGAGGTTGGTGGCCCACACGTTGGTGCCGCTATGGGCGGTTACGCCGAATCCGTTTACGGGAACGCCAAAGTCCCAGCCGTTGGCGGAAAGGGTGTCGCCACTGCCGTCGTCGGTCGGGTCGCCTGGCAGCACGGCGCCGGTGCCGCTGGTATCGTTGTAAACCGCCCAGCCGGCGTGACCCGATTCCAGCGAGTCGCTCCAGGGCGGACTCAGCGGCTTCAGGGTTCGCAGGGCGTAGAGTTTTCCCTTCGCGTCGTCGGCGGTGACGTTGCCGGCCACGTCGCGGCTGACCACCTTGAAGTAGTAGGTGTGATCGGCGAGCAGGCCGCTCAGCTGGACCGTATGATCTGTGGTGGCCTCCGAGACGTACGCGCTGCGGTTGAGGAAGGAGTCGTCGCCGGCGGAGGTGCCGAAGCGGACCAGCGAGTCGGACGGCTTGTCGGTCGTCCAGCTGATGAGCGCCTCGTTGTAGGCGGGATCGGTGGTCACCTCGCTGATCACCGGGGCCACGGTGTCGATGGGCACGCTGACCGTGTTCTCGGTGTTGGCGCTGTCGATGTAGACGGCGGTAACCGTTTCGCCGTTGGCGAGGACGAGGGCAGGAGGCGTGGCGCCGCCGGGGTGGTCTGACAACACGGCGCGGTTGCGGAAGATGCCGGGAATGGGCGAGGCGAAGAGGGTGAGGGGCACGCCTGCCGGGTGCGATGTGGAGCGCAGCGTGACGGTGACCTGGCTGTTGGTGGCGCGCCGACTGTCGGTGACTTCGATCACCGAGGAGGAGGGCAACGTGTACGCGGGTTGATCAAAGGCCACCGAGGCGCCGGTGGAGAGGTTGGGCTTCAGGAAGCGGATGGCGTTGCCGAGCACGCTGGCACGATTGTTCGGGGCCGCGCCATCGGTGGTGATGGCTTCGAGAGCCACCGACAGGAAAACCACCCGGCCGTTGCTGTCCTGTCCCGTCTTGGGATAGCGGACGCCGACCACGCGGCTGTTTTCCTGCACAAAACTCGCGGCGGCATTCGTGCCGGCCGTCAGATGATCGGGCCCGTCGGGCCAGGAGATTCCGAGGAGATCGATGGCGAACCCGCTGGGGAATGCCGAGTAATCAAGCGGCACCTGGATGCCGCCGCCGACGGGATCGCCTGCAACCGCATTGAGCACGTTGGCGCCCTGGTCTTCCTGGAAGTCGCCAACGTGAAGGGTCTGCGCGATGAAGTTGGTGGCACCCCCCTCCTTGAGTCGGCTGAGCAGATCAAAGGAGGCCACGAACAGCGCCCCTCCCGAGTTCACGTAGCTGGCGAGTGCCTCCGTGAGACCGGGCGCTGGCGCGGCGAGTTCCTCGGGACGCCAGAAGATCAACCCGTACGCCTTCAGATCGGAGGCCTTGGGGGTGGACTTCACCACCGAGGTGTCCCAGACGTCGTACTCCAATCCGAGAGCGTCGAGGGTCGTGGTCCAGTTCTCGATTCCCGGATAGGGCGTGTCGTTCAGGAAACCGTCGGGACCAAACAGACTCTCGGGCGAGTACAGCACCAGGGCCGAGGACGGCTTCGGTGCGACGAACCGGAAGTAGCGTCCGCCGTTGTCGTTGGTCGAGGTGTTTCCCGCCACGTCGATGCCGACGACGGAATAGAAATAGGTGGTGCCGGCCGGCAGGCTCGGCAGATCGATCGAGTGCTGGGTGCGATAGACGCCATCGACAATGCGATTGGTCACTGCATTGGTGGTGCCGTAGAGGATCAGGGACGAGGCGGGTTCGCCCGAAATCCATTCGATGGTGGAGTGGCCGAACTGAAGGATCGCGTTGACCTCGGACAGCACGGGCGGCTGCGAGTCGACCTTCGCGGAGCCCTCGCGCGTCCCGGCGGGATGCACGTCGGCGTATTCCACCCACAGCGCGTCGCCGTCATTCGCGGTCAGTTTGCCGGGCGAGTTGGTGGCAGTTCCTGGGGCGATCGCGACGGTGCCGGCGAAGCCGCCCGTGGTGGTGCTGGTGGCCTTTAGGGTCAGCGTGATGCGATTGGTCTGGGAAGAGGTCCACACCTGAACCGCCACGCTGGAGGTGCCGGTGAGATCGCCGTCCACCAGTCGCACGGTCGCGGTGGCGGGGGAGCGGTAGGCATCGCGATCCCAGGAGATCACGCCCTCACCCGGCTTGGGCAGCTGGCCGGAAACCACGAGCGCGAAGTCCTGCTTCGGCGTGGCGTTGGTGCGGCCGTGGATGTCGGTCACCACGCGATGCGCGCGAACCCGCACCGTGTATTCGCCGGCTGACGGAACGGCAAGGTGCACCGCCTCCACATTGTTGATGCGATCGCCCTCGGGCGTCTCGGGGGCGGACTCGCCGTCGCCGAACGCGTTGCCCCGGTAGAGCCGACCGTCGGGGGCGAGGACCTCCAGATCGAGGTCGTTCACCAGCGCGGGAATGGCAGCGGGAAGGGCCGGAACGTCGGTGTAGACCAGGGTGATCTTCAGCTGCTCGTCGGGCCCCACGACCACCTTCTGTTCAAAGACATCGCCGGTGCCCAGTTCGGCGCCCTGATCCAGCATCTGCGAGGTGTGCGGACTGTCGATGAGGTTCACGAGATTGATGCGTCCCCAGCCCTCGTCGTTGTTGGGCGCGGGGGCGGTGTCGCCGACCACGATGGTTCCCGGATCGGCACCGGCGTCGCCACCGAACAGACCGCCATTGTCGGGAATGGTCGCGGTGCCCATGTCGTCCGCCGAATTGATGAGCATGGCCTTCACCAACGCGGGTGACGGCGTCGCGCCGCCATGGGTGGCCCGGTACCACTGCACGACGACCGCGCAGGCGCCGCTGGCATGCGGTCCCGCTTGGGACGTGCCGCCCTGGTACATGTAGTAGTCGCTGATCGGGCCCCAGGCGTTGTCGTCATTGGCATAGACGGATCGCAGCGAAGAGATCCAGGTGCCCGGAGCCGTGATGTCGGGCTTGATGCGGCCGTCCTCGCACGGGCCGCGGCTGGAGAAGTCGGCCATGACTTCCTGGCCGTCGCCGTAGAGGGGGAATTCGAAGCGGTTGTTGTCGGTGGCCCCGGTGGCGATCACGTTCTTGGCCACGGCGGGGCTGTCGATGGTCTGCGGGCCTGGACCGGCGTTGCCGGCGCTGAATTCCAGCACATAGGCCTGCTCGCCGGGAATGTCGGGATCGGCGTCGCGGACGAAGCCGTCGAATTCCGCCGCGCTGAGGTCGTATTGCCCCGCGACATCATCGCCCCAGGAATTCGATCCCACGTAGGCGCCGCTGCGGACCGCATCCTGCATGAGCTTGGCATAGGTCGGCGGTGCGCGGAATCCACCGGCGCCATCGAAGATCCGCTCCACCACCAGGTGGGCTCCCGGCGCGACGCCCAAGCCCCAGAAGGCGCCGTTGTCGTCGACTTCCTTGGTGCTGGCATTGCCGGCCACGATGCCGGCGACGTGCGTGCCGTGGCTGTGTTCATCGCGCGCGTCGGGCAAGCCGTCGTAGGCGAACAGGGCGTCGACGCGTCCGGCCACATCGGGATGCATGTCGGTGACATCTCCGGAATCGAGGCCGGAATCCGCCACCGCCACGGTCACGCCGCGGCCGTCGAATCCCAACTGCTGAACGTGCGCAAAGTCGCCGGTCTTGTCGGTTTCACCCGAAACGATCTTGGTGGCGACCTCGTCGCTGAGCTTCATGCGGGGCGCGTGTTCGATCCAGACCACGGCGTCCGATTGGGCGAGGGCATTCAGCCGGCGAAGGTCGGCATTGCCGGTGACAAACGTTCCCATGGCGGTCGTGTGGTGGGCGACCGGGCCGGTCAGCAAGCGCAGGACGCGGGCGATGTGTGGTCCGGGAGTCCCGGGGGGAACCAGCAGTTTGAGCGGGATCGTGGCGCTGAGATCGGTCGCAACCGTGCGACGCAGCCGGGGTTGCAGGCGCATTTCCGGGGTGTAGGGCCCCACCCAGCGGACCTGGGGCATGGCCCGGAGGGCGGCCAGATTCACGTTCTGGAACCGCGCCACCCAGGCGTGGTCGGGAACAAAGTAGAGGAAGGTGACGCCGCGGGACTCCAGGGCTTCGCGCCATCCGGACTGGGTGACGTCCTCCAGTTGGACAAGATACAACCCGTTGCCCACCGGGGCCGTGGCGGGGATGGAGGCCGGTGCCGCGCCGCCGGCCGCGGCGCGGGGCGGGGTGGTGAGGGTGCCGGTCCGAAGGCGGATGAATCGGGCATCCTGCGCCACGACGGCAGCCGCACCAAGCAGGCAGGCAAGCACCCAGCGGAGAAGGCGGATCACGCTGAAAGGCTAGCCAGTTGCGTGCCGGATACAAGATTGGGAGGCGACGCCAAAACCGTGTTCCCCTCGCCGTTTTCATGATTGTCTTTCCGCATGAAGTGTTTCGTCACCGGCGCCTCGGGCTTCATCGGGGCCAATCTGGTGCAGGAGCTGGTTGCCCGCGGACATACCGTCCGCGCGCTGCTCCGCCCGGGGGCCAATCTGGCGGGGCTGGCTGGGGCGCCGTTTGAGCGCATTGAAGGGGACATCACCGAGAAGTCCGATGACCTCGCCCGGCGCATGGAGGGGTGTGACTGGTGCTTCCATGTGGCCGCCAGCTACTCGCTCTGGATGCCGGACTACGAGCCCATGTTCCGCTCCAATGTTTTGGGCACCCAGAAGGTCATCCGGGCCGCCTTCAAGGCCGGCTGCTCCCGCATCGTGTACACCAGCACGGTGGGATGCATCGGGCTGCCGCGCGAGGGGATGGCCGATCGACTGGTGCCCACCGACGAGCGGACCCAGGTGTCCGAGGCGCAGATGAGCAATCCCTACAAGCTCTCCAAGTGGCAGGCCGAGATGGCGGCTCGGGATCTGGCGCGGCAGGGGGCTCCGGTGGTGATCGTGAATCCCTCGGCTCCGATCGGCCCCCGCGACGTGAAGCCGACGCCCACCGGCCAGGTGGTGGTCGATTTCCTGAACCGGGCCATGCCGGCCTACCTGGACACCGGACTGAATTTCGTTCACGTGCGTGACGTGGCGGTGGGACACATCCTGGCCGCCGAGCGTGGGCGCTTGGGCGAGCGCTACATTCTTGGAAACGCCGAGGGCAACTGGACCATGCAGGAAATGTTGCAGCGGATGGCCGGCATTACGGGCATTCCGGCGCCGCGGATGCGGGTGCCCCACGCGGTGGCGCTGGGTGCCGCGCACGTCAGCGAATGGATCTCCAAGGTGACCCGCAAGCCGCCCCGCGCGCCTGTCGCCGGGGTTCGCATGGCGAAATACAAAATGTGGTTCAGCCCCAACAAGGCGGTCACCGAACTGGGCCTGCCTCAGACGCCGCCCCAGCAGGCGCTTGAGGACGCCATCGCCTGGTTTCGAGACCACGGATACATCCGCCGCCGCTGATCCTTCTGCGGCCGCCCGCTTGACCTTTCCCCGCCTTCCGCTTACTTCCCGGACCGCCAACCATGCCTACCTACGAGTACAGCTGCGACAAATGCGGTCATGAGTTCGAGTGCGTCCAGTCGATGAAGGACGCTGCATTCGCCACCTGCCCGAAGGAGGTCTGTCCGGGCAAGCGCTGGGGCAAGGGCAAGGTCCGCCGCGGCATCGGCAGCGGGGCCGGCCTCATTTTCAAGGGCAGCGGATTTTACATCACCGACTACCGCAAGGATTCCTACAAGTCCGCCGCCAAGAGTGACTCCGAGTCCTCGAAGCCCAAGACGGAATCGAAACCTGCGGCCCCCGCCGCACCGGCGCCGGCGCCAGCACCTGCCAGCACCCCGGCTTCCAAGCCCGCCAAGAAGGCCTAATTCCCGTCCGATTGGGGAGTCATCAGCATGCATCCGGCCGAACCCATCGCACGGCCCAGTGAATCCTCCGCCCCCTGGCGCTGGGTTCCCACGCTTCGTGGGTTGGGCTTTTCGTTGGGACTCCTCTTCCTCGGGGCTTTGGTGCTTCGCGCCGCCGATCCCGATGGGGCTGCCAGCACGGTCAGTCGCTCCGGCCAGTTTGTGGTGCACGGTACCCCGGGCGTGTCGTCCAGCGCGGTGGTGGGTTCGCCGAGCCGCATCAAGCCGGTGGGCGAGAATGCCAATGTGGTGCTGCGGCCCGACCTGCTCGCGGTCACCGCCGAACGCGTGCGCAAGGCGGTGCTCAATCAGTTTGGACTGCCTGATGCCCCGGGTTCCAAGGTGCATCTCAATCTGCGCCGGCGCCGGGCGATCGAGGGGCAGTTGCAAATCACCCCGGCGGCCTTTGCGAGCGGCTGGATTTATCGGGTCGATCTTCCGGACGAGATCGAATGGAACCGGCTGGTGCGCGTGCTGGTCGAAGTGGCCCTGCTCGATGCGGCCAACCGCAACAACCCCAATTCGGTGTGTGCCACCGTCCCGCTGTGGTTGTCGGAGGGCATGGACTGTCTGCTGTTTCACGAATTCGGCCGGGACCTGGTGCCCGAGGCGGAGACCATTCTGAATCGCTCGGCCCGGCGCCGCGATCCGCTCGTGCCGCTGCGCACCGCCCTGGATGGAAATGAGCCCGAGGGATTTGGTGTCCTGACCCAGGCGGAGCTCGGCCAGCTGAATGATCCCGCCCGATTCGCGCTGTATCGTGCCAACGCAGGCCTGCTGGTGGCCGCCTGGTTGCAGGATGACGCCGGCCGCCAGCACGGACGCGAGTTTCTTCGGCAGCTGCCGGCGCATTTCAACTGGCAGACCGCCTTCTTGCGCTCCAGCGCTGGTCGCTTCGAATCGCTGCTGGAAGTGGAGAAGTGGTGGGCGGTGGCGGTGGTCACCCTGCTGAGCCAGGATCCCAGGCAGCAGTGGCCGCGTGATCGGGTTATTTCGGAACTCCGCTGGATCCTGACCGAGACGGCCGAGGTGCGTGAAAGCACGAATGCCCCCGCGGGACGCCATTCGTTGACCTTGGGGGAGATTGTCCGCACCTGGGATTACACCGCGCAGAAGGATGTGCTGCTGCGCAAGGCAACCCAGTTGCAGCGTCTTGCGGTGCACGCCCCGCCGGATTTGGTGCCGCTGCTGGCCACCTGCTTTCAAACGCTGGACGGCTATTTGACGGCACGAAACGGGGCAGGTGTGGATCCGATTTCCCGCACGGAAATGGAATCGCGCGGCCGCATCCTCGCCAAGACCACCTCGCGCAAGCTCGACGAACTCGACCGGCAGATTGCGGCGCGGCCGTGAGACAACCTAGGGAGGGCGACGTATCTGAACTGGCAGGGCGAGGCTCCTGCCGAGCCGCGAGTGGGCGAGTGGGCGAGTGGGTGTGACGCATCTCGTTGATTCCCAGGGCCACAGGCCCGTCCCAACAGTAGCCTGGGGTGAAGCCCCAGGGTTTTTGATTGGCGGAAATTCAAGCCCTGAAGGGGCGTAACAGTCCGGGAGGAATCCAAACTTGGAAAAGGCGCAGGAAACGCTCCGATTTGAACCGCAACACGCATGATCGATTCCCCGATCTTTCCCGCGGAACTGGTGTTTCGACCTGCCGATCCCGGGACGCATCGCGCGGTGCTGCTCGAGTTGAACCTCGAATATGTGTCGTGGATCAGCGGCCGGCTGGAGGAGTTGTTCCAGGTTTCGGTGGCCGACGTCGTGGGCATGCCGGTGCCGGAGTATGTGGCTAGCGTCATCGACAAGGTTTGCGGGGATCCGCCGCCCAACGGCTGCTTCTACCTCGTGGAATGGAATGGGCAGGTCGCGGGGATGGGTGGGCTGCGCCGCATTCGAAGCGATACCGCGGAATTGAAGCGGGTCTTTGTGCGTCCGCTCTTCCGAGGTCATCGGATTGGCGGCGCGCTGGTGAATCGCCTGCTTCAGGATGCCGAACGGTTTGGGTTCAATCGGATCTTTTTGGAATCCGGTCCCTTCATGCATTCGGCGCACCGACTCTATAAGGCGGCGGGTTTCGTCGACCGTCCGCCGTATCCGGAAGCCGAGGTGCCGGTGGTGCTCCACGACCGTTGGCGCTTCATGGAGCGGCTGCGGTGAGACGCGCGGGCGGGGGAGTGATTTCCGTGAGGATGGCGATGGATTGAGTCGGTAGCCGTGAACCAGGTGGTGTGAGGGAACTGGAGGAATTGGGGAGAGGATGTTCAGGTCATGAATGCACGAGCTCTGCTGTTTTGGATGTGGGCGGTGTGGTTGTCCGGCACCTCGGCAATCGGGGCTTCACTGGTTCGTGGCTACATTCGCCCGACCAACTACGAGCTGGTGCGGGAAGCTGAGGCCATCGTCTTGGCGGAGGTGGTTTCTCTAGAGGTCGCCGGCGAGGAGCATGGAGTCCGGTTTGGGGAGTTTACGTTCACGGTTTTGGAAGCGCTCAAAGGACAGGTGAATCAGAAAC
>CANGMO010000049.1 GCA_947454295.1 Verrucomicrobiota bacterium
GCGATGGTGTCTTCACTGGCGCCAATCGAGCCAAGGAAGGCGGCGTAGGTTTTCCCCTCCTGTTGGGTGAATTCCCTGAGGGATTTGAGCGCGAACTTGGGTATCGTGACACTCGGCGGATTCGTGTCGGCAGGTGGGGCGCTCGGAGGCGGGACGGGAGCACTCGCTGCGCGCAGGGCCGCCTGATGCAACGCCAGCCCGGAAGAAGGCGCCGTGGGCCGCACTGCATTCGTCGAGGACTCGGTGGCAAGTCCGTGGACGGGAGTCTCCATCGATCGTTTTCCGTGGAGGACCCCCATTTGGTACGCCAGGCCGCAAAGGATGGCACACAGCGAGAGTGCTCCGACTTTTTGGATGGATGGATTCATAGCTGCCTCGGGCATGAAAACGTTCGATTCGAACCCCCTTCGTTGACTCAATGAAGGGTGATCCAAGTCAGCACGGTCCGTAAAGCACGTCGATTGGTGCCGAAAGCCCGCCGCACCAATCCATCGGGGAGCCAACTCGGTTCAGTCCTCCGGCTTTAGGAAACGCAATGCGGCCGCGAGCCGTAGCAGCCCAATTCCGAACAAGGCATATCCAGGCGCCAGCCAGACCGGCATGCCGAGGAGATCTCCACGGGCGTATTGAAACGCCCCGGCGTGAATCGGGATGACCTCGGCAAAGGGGCCAAGACAGCCGCAACACACCACGGCCACACTGTCGGCCCGACTCCAGGAGCGGCCGTAGCAGAGTGCCCCCAGAACGATGATTCCCAGTAAGGCCAACCCCGGAGATCCATTGCCCCAGCGGCACAGCCAGAGGATTTCCAACCCCATCGCAAGCAGGGGTCGCAGAAGGAGGGATTCGCGGGGTTCCCCGCCAAAGGCCAGGGCGAGCCGACGCGTGCAAACCGGAAAGAGCCACCACATGGGCAGAGCCCACAGGGGAAGTCCCCCAATCTGCGGATGGCTGTAACGCCACAAGTCAGCCGCGGTCGCCGCGCATTCCGCCAGCGGACCGCACACGCATCCCACCAATCCCGCCCGAAGATCGGGAACGGTGTGAAAGCGGTGAAGGGATAGCAGGGCACACAGCGTGATGATCGCGGTGCAGGCGATCGGCTGCGCGAAGAACAGGGTCATGGCGACCATGGTCATGGCCAGGAGCCCGGCCACCCAGGAAACGTCCATTACCGGCGTCGGGTCGGATTTCCGTTCGATAGGTTCCTTCATCGGAGCGGCGATCCGGTCAGGTCTTCTGCGGTGTCGGGCAGCATGCGGCCAACCAGCTGTCGCGCATATTCCGTCGCGTGCGGCACGCTGATGCCCGAGAACAATTCGCTCGCATGCCACAGATTGCCGGCACCCTGCGAGGATTCGAGCAGGTCGTAGAGTCCGTCGCGCACCTCCTGCTCGCCGAAGTGCGGAAACCACTCCGGGATCAGCGCCCGATGTTCGATCGACTCCAACCGTCCTCCCAGTCGCGCCACCACATCCCGGCATGCCGCCTCGGCATCGGCGACGGTCCGGCCTCCGTCGAGGAAGGGATGGAAGGTCATCCAGCCACAACCCGGATCAATCTCATACTGAAGGTACGGATGCGCCGGGGGAATGGATCCGTCGTCCTGAAAGCGCGGCGCATGGAAGACGCGTGGCGGCAATCCGGATACCCGCGCCGTCAACACCACCCGGCTCAAGGTTCGAACGCGCGACCACGGGACTCTTTCGGCGTCGCTGAAATCCGCGATGGCCGCGAGTTTCCCAGGCGGCAGCGTGCTGATCACCGCGTCGAATCGGTAGCCGCCGTTCGTTGTTTCCACCTCCACCGTTCCGTCCGTCAACCGGCGGAGTCGCTGCACGGCCTCCCGAAATCGGACGCCATGCGCCTGGGCAACCCGGCGCCATACGGTGTCATGCCCGGCCCGCAGTTGGGGCATGGCGAGTCGCAGTTGGTTCACCAGCGGATAGCGTCGCAGCAGAGTGAGGAGGCGAATGACATAGAGGGCGGGCACCTGATCCAGCCCCGGACCAAACTGCGCCCCTCCCGCGATGGGAAGGAGCACCTGACGCACGAAGGGCATGCCCGCCTGCGTGAACCATTCCCCCGCCGGTATGGCTACATCCGGACGGGCATGCGCCTGCAGTCCGGGCTTTTGATCCATCAGCGGTCCGTAGCGCTCCAACATGCGCAGAAACCGGCCGGTTTGAATCAGGCGTTGAAACACCGACCAGCCTCCCGACACCGCGAGCGGATGGCGGATCCGGCCGCGGGAAAGGTCGGCGATGCGCACCGAGGGCATGGGCGCGATCTCCGTCGAGACCCCATACCGCGAAAGCACGTGAGACCAAACCGGGCCCGGAACAAAGAACACCGTCCCCGCCTCAAACAGGCCTCTTCCTCCTGCGGGAGCCCCTTCGTACGGCACCGACCACACCTTGCCTCCGGCGCGATCCGACGCCTCGAATACCGTGACCTGCTTCGCTCCTCGCAGGCGCAGGAACTCCGCACACGTCAACCCCGCGCAGCCGGCACCGAGTACGGCGATGCGTGACTCGGGAGTGATGCGCCGCGCCTTCATGCCGCTTGCGCCCGGGTCTGATTCGGTCGCAGCGACCACACCGCCGCGAGACCGCTTCCGACTTGAACCAGTGCGAACCCAAAAAGGGAATACCCGGTGGGCAGCCAGCACGGCATCCCCAGGAACGCGGGATCGGGATAATGCCAGGCCCCGGCGCGAATGGGCAGCGATTCACAGAGGGCGCCGAAGACACCGCTGAGACCCACCATGAGAAACGCTTGCGGTGATCGAAGCCACGCGAGCGCGCCCGCCAGCATCACAGCCGTAATCGCCAGCGCGGTCGAGGGGCGACTGTTGCCGAGGATTGCGAGCGCCGGAATCTCCAGGGCCAGCACCACCAATCCCAGGCCCAGGTGGGATACCCGATGCTGACGGGCCGGATCCGGCGGCAGGATCGCCCGGGTCAATCGCATCAGCACCACGGGAAACGCCGGCCACAAGGTGAACACCCAGGCCGGCATGCCACTGATGGAGGTAAACGGGTACGTCCAGAGCTGGTAATGGAAGGCCACCCACTCCAGCAGCGGACCGAAGAGCGCGCCGGCCAACGCCGTGAACCAATCCGCCGGTTCGCGCCAAAACCAGAGAGCGGTTGCCAGAACGCCGGTCATCAGCAGGGCACACCACTCCGGCTGGCGAAAAGTCGTGGTCACGCCCCCGACCGAGGCCAACATCAGCACGCCCACCACCATGAGGTCGCGACGGCGTTCCGGAGAAGAGACGACAGGATTCAATTGAAAGACCTTCCGCTTACGGCTTTCGCGACTCCACCCACTGGACCGCCGACCAGCTCATGCGGCCGACCGCACCAAAGTAGGTCGCATAGGCCAGTGGCAACCAGAATGGAATCAGTCCGAACAGCTCGGGTTCGGGAAACCGCCATGCGCCCGTGAGCGTGCAGGGAATCTCCCACACCAAGCCCAGCAGGGCGCCGAGTCCCACCGTGATTCCGTCGTGGAGCGACCGGAAACAGGCGAAAAATAGCGCGAGTGACATCCCGCATACTGCGAGCAGGAGACCGTTGCTTCCCGCCGCCAACGCGCAGCCGACGGTGACCAAGACCCAAACCGATGTGGATCCCCAGAGCGCCAGCCGGGATCCCTCGGCCGGACTTCTCTCGGCCCCGGCCACCGCCCTTACCAGACGCGGCACCGTGAATCCCAGCATCAGATAGCACACCATCAGGTAGGCCGGGAAAATTCCGAACCATTGGGGATGCGGATGAATCCAAAGGCCCGTGGCTTCCGATGCCACCTCGGTGATCACCCCGGCGACTCCACCCACCATCATGCGGATGGTGTCGCGCCGCCCCCAACCCCTGCGTGCAAGGACCACCAACTCGAGCGCCAACGCAGCGAAGAGAATCCACGGCCGGGAATGGCCAGCGCAGATGGCGGCCGTCGCCACCAAGGCGCCGCCAACGGTCCACGCGATCTCCCTCCAGCGTTCCGGTCGCGACAGCCGGGCCGATGGGGGCGGGGCGGGTTGCTCGCGAGTTCTCCGGCGACCGGGCTGGGTGTTGGCAATCCGGTTCAACGGGAATCCGGATTCGCGCGCCGCCCGTTCCGCCAGCCGTGCCAGATCCGTCGCCGAAAGGACCGGCCGGGTGGTCAGCACGACACCCGGATGGGTTGCGATTCCATCCAGCAGGGCGCTGTAAGTCCCCACGATGAGTCTAAAGATGAACGCCCGATCCGCCGGAAGCCGAATCCAGGCGGTCGCTGCGAGCCGGGTTCCCAACGCCTCATACCCGCGGGCTCGTCGAACCAGCGTCTCAACCAGACGCGCGAAGGGTGCCCCTCCCGCTCCGACTTTCGTAAGGCGTCGCAGCGCGTCCTCGTCCAATCCGTGATCGCAAAGGTCCGACTGCGAGATGTAGATGAGCCCCTGCGGACTCGATTCCATGTCCTGACGTACGTCCCGGAGGATGTGTGCGACGTAGGCAAAGATGCCCAACTGGCGTCCGCACTCGAGGTAGTCAAACTCGCTCAACCGGTACCGTCCGTCCGGCTGCAGCTCGGCGCAGATGAGGTGCACGAACAGCGTGGTTGGGGCCACGGAAGCCCCTTCGGTGTACTCCAGAAAACTTTGGAAATCCCGGAAGCGCGGGACGTCGATATCGTACCGCATGGCATCCAGAAACGACTGCCAAAGGCGTTCCGGCACGGGAAAACGGTCGACAGCCCACGCCAGGGCCATCTCCAGGGGATGCGCCGCGGGGCAGCCGGAATAGGCGCGACGGATCCGCTGTTCCCACGTGTCGATCTCCGTGTGCAACGCCTGCCGTTCCGCAGCTGGCAGCGTCGCCTTGTCCCCGGCGTTGTCGACGAGGTCATCGACCACCCGCATCACCGCGTACATGGCGATAAAGGCGTCGTAACGCTGGGAGTCTTCGAAGTACTGACTGACCCGATACAGGCTGCTGCGGTCCTTCGATGCGATGCGCTCCGCCTCGTCCAGGGCGGCATCAATCGAGATCGGAACCAATGGTGAGCCGAGCGCGATTGAAATCATACGAGGACCCTTTTCTCGGAGAGTTGCAGGCATGACGCGATCAGGTTCCTGGGTGACAACAGCTCGTGTCGCTCGGCGGAATGACCCACCAGCGCCATCATGAGACTCCGCAATCCGGGGTGGATCCGGGCCAGCGGAAGCGCGAGCCGAACCAGACCGGGTCGCGCATGGAGTCGCTGCAATTGAGACCCTGGAATGATTTCGCGCCCCAACAACGCGGCCACCTCATTGGCGTAACGGGTTGCCGGGTCGCCCGACATCGAGCCGGAAAGATGGTCCGCCAAAATGGATCCAGCGAGCCGGCCCGCCTGCAGGGCGTGATGAATACCGTGACCGGTGAACGGATCCACCATGGCCCCCGCATCACCGACCAACAAAACCCGTCCTTTGCCGCAGACTCGTTGCTCGGTGGCGCCCGGCAGATGCCATCCGCGCCAGGGCTCCCATCGTGCACCCTCCATGCGTTGCCGAAGAGTCGGCATGGATTCAAGGGCCTGTCGAAACAAGGCGGCGGGATTTGATCCCAATCGTTGCGCCGTCGACTTCAGGACCCCGAGCCCCACGTTCACGGTCTCGGGTCCGACTGGGAGGATCCAGGCGCAGCCGGGAAGGAGATGCGGTGCCGTGAAGATTTCCAGAAACGGATCAGGCAGCCGAACTCCATGCGCGTAGGTGCGCAGGGCGACGCAGGTATGTTCGGGCGGATGCCGCAGACATCCCAGGTCGCGCGCCACGGCGCTGGAAGCTCCGTCCGCGCCTACGACGAAGTCCGCGGAGACGCCGCGAACCGTGCCGTCCCGTTGACGCACGGTCAGGCAACAGGGACCGGATCCATTCCCGGGGACTACCTCGGTGACGGTTTCCTCCTCAAGAAGTCGTGCCCCTGCGAGTCGGGTGTGGGAGGCCAACCAGGCATCAAACTGGTGCCTGGGCATGGTCCATGAGGCACGCGCCCGGCCGTGATGATCCCGATAGGTCGCCGACACCTCAGCAGAACCCAGCAGTCGGTACCGGCAGCCGGTGTTCGGATGAACCCGTGCCTCGAGTTCGCGGATTGGGAGACCCAATGCCTCCAAGCTCTCGATCGCAGCAGGTAGCAGGACATCGCCACAGACCTTGTCCCGGGGAAATCTGGCCTTTTCCAAAAGGGTGACCCGGATACCTCGACGCACCAGTGCCAGGGCCGTTGCGCACCCGCCAGGGCCGGCGCCGACCACCACGACCGGATGGTGTTCCTGAGGTGGGGGTTGGATTCGCATACCAAAGCCTAGTCGGCGGCTATCGTTTTTCCTGCCCCCTCGGCGGCCGGTCCCAGGTCCATGCAGCGGGTCGTCGATACAAAGTTCACACGTCGGATTCCCCGCATCCGGCGGAGTTTCCCTTCTGGTTCGCGGTAGCACTAGGCATTCCTTCAAGAATCCATTTCATAGACTGGAGCTCATGAACAGTAACCGGCTCATCGGTCCCCCATTTCAAAAAAGTTGGAAGTGAGCGCCGTTCACATTGCCGGTGTCTCAGGGAGGTCAGAATATGAATGTGGGAGTTCCCCTCACACGTACCTGAATCCGGTGACGACGACGCCTCGGTCGTTACCGCGGTGGGAGCGTCCGGAATCGGTCCACCCCTCGACCGCAGGGTCACGGAAAGTCGGTCAATTGGTTGCGATGGGGCTCGTGATCGATGTTCCATCGACTAATGGATTCATCGGCTCGGGTGTCGAACAACCGGTCCATCGGCAAACTCTCAACATGGCCGTCACAGAATGTGGTGTTCAGTCGACGATCATGTCGCTTCCGGGCCGCCTTCAGGTCGTCGCCGATCACCGAGAGGAAATTGATCCCGAGCAGCAGATCGGAGCGGGCGCAGACACCTCCCTTGGCGTTCATGAATCCATCGCCGACCGAAATCATATCGGACGGTGAGGCAATCTTCCCGTCGACCACCGGCATCAGGCGTCCCTGCAACGATCCACCCGGGCCGGTGACGTACCATCCACCCAGCCCGAGTTCGCCCAGGTACGGGGCGCCCGGCAGGCCGGTGGACGTCCCGCGTGTCCAGGTCGTCAGTCCCAGCCCGTTGTACCCGTAGCTGCCATAGGGCGGCATCACCCCGGCGCCGCCGATGGGGCGATCGGTCGGACAGTGTTTGATCTGCGCGCTGCGGCCGACCTCCTGCGGACTGAACGGAGGATCCCATGTGATGCCTAGATACCCCTGAATCAGGCCACGCCAGGTTCCCGGCGTGGGCGTCGAGTCGGGCAATACTTCACGCGTCAGGGTCGGATATGCACGGGTGTCGCCGACATACATCTGAATGGCGTAGCCGATCTGGCGCAGATTGCTGCGACACCGGACGGAGTTTGCGGCCACGCGGCCGCGCGCGAGCGCAGGCAACAGGAGGCCGGCAAGAATGGCGATGATCGCCACCACCACGAGAAGTTCGATCAGGGTGAACGCTTCCCATCGAGGTCGTTGACGACCTCGAATCCTCCGGGCACCGGCGGCAGGAAACCGTGCAGTCATGTCTCACCGCTGCAGGGGGACAACCCTCCCGTAAAACCCCGCAGTCTGACTGGCACGCTGGCCAGCGGGAGGCGCCCGCGCAAGGCGCATTCCTGCTCCCTGGCCGGTGGAGATTCCCGCCTACTGCGCCAGAATGCGCACGCACGGGGTGCCGATCGATCCCGGCGGTTCCTCGCAATGGAGTGCCGAGGCGAGCGTCGCCGCAATGTCGGTGATGTAGAAGGCGTCGGCGTAGCGTCCCGGCTTGAATGGCTTTCCGAAAAAGAGCACGGGAACCCGGGTGTCGTAGGAGTACGGCGTTCCGTGGGTCGTCCCGGTCTTGCCATTTCCGGGAAGCGCAAACGGCTTGGTGACCAGCACCAGATCCCCACTTCGCTCGGGGTTGTAGCCGTTCAGCACGCACTGCCCGATCCACCCCGGCGCGGTGCCGTTGAGCAGCTGCTCCCGGGTATAGACCGCCTGGAACAATCCCGTGCTCAGGGCGTACTCGCGAATGAAGGAGGTGACCACCGACGCCGAGAGCTGCTTGTCGCGCAGGGTTTCGTGATTCAGATAAATGTTCCCGTAGAACAGCGTCGGCGTGAGGAAGTACTTCCCGGAGCCATACTGCTGATCCAGGCGCGTCATGAGCTCGGTCATGAAAGCGCCCCCGTTGGTCGTTCCGTCGAGCCCCTTGGCCCTGGAGTACTCCACGTTGGGCGCCACGCCGTGATCGGCGGTCATGACCATCACCACGTTGTCCAGCCCGACGCGTCGATCGAGATGGTTGAAGAGCCGTTCCAGCTGGCGGTCCAGCCGGATCACCTGGTCCTGAATCTCCTGGGAATACGGCCCAAACTTGTGGCCGTTTCCATCCAGGGCGGAGAACGAAAGGCACAACATGTCAGGCCGCCCGTGCTGACCGAGTTCCTCCCCGTCGATCGCCGCGATGCCGAACTCCGTGGTCAGCTCATCGCCAAAGGGTGTCGCCGTGAAGTTGACGTACCCGTTCGTCGACACCGTGATGACATGGTCGAACACCGTGTTGGTTTCCCCATCCAGATGTCCCTCACCCCATCCGCGGTCGGAGTACTGGTATTGGTTTTCCGGCAGCAGGCGCTTCCACACCTTGCCGTCATAGCTCTGGGGCAGCTTGCGCTCGTTGAACGCCTCGACCCAGGCCGGCAGGTTGGTCATGTAGTAGGTACTGGAGATGAATCGTCCTGTCTTGCCATCGTACCAATAGGCTCCGGTGGGCTTCTTGCCGGCGGGCAGGATCGAACCGCGGTCCTTGAGTGCGGCGCTGATGACCTTGGAGTCGAATTGCAGGCGGAGTTGATCCGCAAGCGTCGCACCAATGAAGCGCTTGGGAGAGGCCTGGCCGGCGGAGTTGGTGGTCCCCACGCCCTGAACCGAGGAATCGGAAACGCAGCCCACTTCCTTCCGGGTCTTGGTGTCGAACCAGCTGTTTCCCAAAATGCCGTGCACCGCCGGACCCGAGCCGCTCAGAAAACTGGAATGACCCGGACCGGTGACCGTGGGCACGTAGTTGTAGCGTGCGAAGGTCATGAACGCCCCCCGCTTGGTCAGCAGACGAAATCCGTTCTTGGAAAACTGGGGATCGAAGCGCTCCAGGTAGTCGTAGCGCATCTGGTCCACCACGATGCTCACCACGAGTTTGGGCGCGTCAGCGCGGCCGGAAGTGGAGCCCAGAGAGAGCAACAGACCCAGCAGCCCAAGCAGTTGTACGAAGCGTTTCATTCAATTCAGGGGCCCGATGCACCCGGCACCGCACCGTGGCCATCGTTGTCGGTGGAGGGGCGGGCTGGAATTTTGATGGAGCGTCCGTTACCGCCGGTGGGATGTCCATCCTATCTCCGATGGCGGCGGGATCCGGCACCGAATCGTCACACCGGGTGCGTCCTTGAATAGTCGAACCCTGGGGGGAATCGGTTACGACTGAATTCGCCCTTCTGCCCAATGGATGGAACAGGGCTTCCGAAGTTCTCCCCGCTGAATTAACGAGCCGCGAACCGGACCGTCAATGCATCCCAGCCCACGGCACGCCGATAGCGGGCCTCATTCTCGAACCGCTCCTGCCCGTCCAGAATGGTCACGGCTGTCAGTTTCTCCGCGCATTTCTGGATGAGCGTCCGGGTGATCAACCGCGCGTGCGGCGCCCCAAGGCAGATGTGGGGCCCGGCGCCGAATGCCAGATGCGGATTGGGCTTCCGGTCGAGCCGGATTTCGTCGGGTGCGTCGAACACCGTCTCGTCGCGATTGGCCGAGGCCCAGCACAAC
>CANGMO010000050.1 GCA_947454295.1 Verrucomicrobiota bacterium
ACGTAGCCGGCGGAGCCGTTGAATCCACCGCCGACGTTGCCGGCCGCGAAGCCGGAATAAATCGGAGGTTGCGGTCCCGGCGCGCCAGCCTTCATGCCGGCGTTGTAGGAGCCGTTCAGCGACGTGCCGCCGCTGCCGGTGTTGGCGGCCACCGGGAGCGTGGTGGGGGCCGTGTAGGTGCCCTCGTTCAGGCGGTAGTACGCCAGCGGCTGGGCCGCGAGGACCAGGCTCTGGTAGGTTGCTGCCGGCGCCGCGCTGGTGGCGTTGGCGTAGTGCGCGGTGACTTCCGCCTCGCTCAACGCCTTGGGGTAGATCGCGACTTCATCGGCGGAGCCGTTCCAGAAGAAGGAGCTGTCCGCGCGTCCGGCGATCGCGAATCCGCCCGAGGCGCCCGGGACGAAGTTGGGAGTGCCCGTCGGCGTGCCGGTGGCCGCGCTCTTGCCATTGACGTAGAGCGTGGCGTTGGTGCCGTCGAAGCTAACGACCAAATGATGCCAAGCGCCGGGAACCGGGGCTCCGCCGCCCGTGATGCTCAGGGACGTGGCGGTGCCGTTCTGATTGTACATGCGCAGATTCCAGCCGGTGTCGGACTGGTAGATCAGCCACCCCGACCGCGGGGCGGCGAACTGGCCGCTGGAAATGGCGCAGGTGAGGGTGCCCGCCGCGTTTTCCACCGCGGGATTCAACCAAGCCTCGGCCGAAAAGGCCCCGGCCGGATTCAGCGCCGCATTGTAAGGAACGAAGGCAAAGGTGCCTGCCGACGCGTCGAAGGCCGCCGCCGTGTCGGCGCGACCGTTCAGGACGCCGGTCGTAGGATGGCTGGCGGCGCCCTGGTAGTAGGCGACGGCGCCGTCACCAAGGCTGCCGCTGTTGACGGCGACGTCCGCCGCCGCGGGCTGCGTGGTTTCGTTGAGCCGCCAATAGCCCACCGGGCCGAGGCTGGATACTGTCGAGGGATAGTCGGCGAGCGCCGTGGTTGTCACCCCAAGGACAACCGCGAGCAGGCCCGCGAACTTCTGGTTATTGCGTTTCATGGGTTTGTCTCTAGTTGACGCGGAAACGGGGCGCCCCGGATCGGGATCCACCCCAGCAACCCATATGAGCAGCTGTCTTGCGAAAGGTCCTCTAACCGCAGGTCTGGACCATTGCGACAACAGCCACCCCAATGGGAATGTGTCATCTCCGCAAACTTTCGGTGACCAGCTTCAAACGACCGCCCGGCAAGTCAAGGTGCCGGGCGTCTCCGATCGATGATATAAGCAATCTCGGATGCCCATCGTTTTAGGGACTCATCATACTAATATGAAATGTTACTCGCTCTCTGAAGTCCGCCTTATTTTATCGCAGATGAACAAGAGTCGGCAGGTGTGTGATGGATTCTGATCACGACGCTCGAATCCGGACATGGAGCGTGGATGAATTGAGAAGCCGATGCCGTACGCCGAGGCCGCCGGCCGAGCCGGATGGGACCTTCCAGCGGCTGTGAGAGCGACATCGCGGGTGCGGCCGGCCACCGCTTTCCCAGGGGATACATGAGGATTGTCAGCGGCCGGGGTTTTCGGGTTCACTGCCCCGATGAACGCCACTCCGAATTCCAACGTCACTGCCCGCCGGTTGAAGCAGGCGTTGCTCGCGGGCACCTGCATCGGCGGTGCCACGATCGCGCAGGCGCAGGTTTTCAACGAGTCCACGGATCTTCCCAACACCGTTGCCGGCGCCGTGGCGTCGCCGCTTCCGTTGGGGACGCGGACCGTGAACGGCGCGGTGGCCGCAGGCACCGATCCCCATGATTTCCTGGCGTTCAGCAGCCTGCTCGCGGGCAGCGCGTTCTCGATCACGCTGAGCGGCGGCAATTATCTGAACTTTGAGGTGTTCGACAGTGCGAGCCTCCATCTTGGATCGCCCGGGACGGTCCAAACCGGCTCCACTCCCCTCACGTTCACCGGGACAGTGCCCAACGACGGCATCCTGGTCGCGGATGTGGGCTACAACGAAGGCACGACCTACGCGGTGAATCTGACGGCGTCGGCCGCGGTGCCCGAGCCTGAAGAGACGGCGGCGGTCATGCTCGGTGTGGCCGGAGTGGCGGCTGCCGCGATGCGCCGGGCACGGGGCGGTTCCGCATCGAAGTAACCGGGTGGACTTCGGGTCCCGGACTGCAGCTGCCGGGAATTGTCTGCCGCCTGGATGGGAGGCTGACCAGCGTGCGGGAAGGAGTGGCTTGGATGGACTACCAGATTCTTCCGATACTTGATCCGGTGCAGGTAGCCCGGATTCTGACCGCCTTGGCGGATCATCCCTTCGTGGACGGCAAGGCCACCGCATCGGGCATCGCGCGCGAGGTGAAGGAAAACCGTCAGGCTGAACGGACGCCGGGGCCGGGACCATGTTCCTTGGCCGAGCTCGATCAGGTGGTGATCTCGGCGCTGTGCGCCCACCGCGGATTTCAGGGGTTCGCATTCCCCCGCCGGCTTCGTCCTCCGATCTTCAGCCGCTATGAGCCGGGAATGCACTACGGCGCGCATGTGGATGCCGCGTATTTCAACGATCAGGGAGTGTTGGTGCGGGGCGATCTTTCGGTGACCCTCTTCCTGAGCGATCCGGCGTCCTACGAGGGCGGGGAATTGCTGATTCAGGGGTCCTATGGGGAAGAGGCGGTGAAGCTTCAGGCCGGCGAGGCGGTGATCTACTCTTCGGAGACGGTGCATCGGGTGTCCCCGGTGACGCGCGGCGTGCGGATCGCGGCGGTGACCTGGGTGCAGTCGGCGGTTCGCGATCCCCGGGTGCGGACGCTGCTCTTCGATCTTGCCGCGTCGTTGAAGAAACTCGAACAGGGCGAGGACCCCGCGTTGTTGCTCGCCAAGTCGTACAACAATCTGCTGCGGATGTCGGCGGATCTTTGATTTCCGGTTTTCCGCTCATGATTAATTCCCCCGTGGTTTTGGAGGTGCTCGGTCAGCTGGTGCCCGAGGCGTTGCATGCTGATGCCTGGGCCGTGTGCAATGGGGCCGGATGGCGCTTCGTGAAGGCCTCGGATGACGGCGAGCAGGCGCCAGGCTGGCGCATGAATCTCGCGGAGGTTCCGGAGTTCGATGCGCTCTGGAAGGCAGCCAAGCCGCTGTGTGAGCGCCTTGCGGGTCGAGGCCTGAGGGTGCTGCGGCAGTATGCCTGCGCCTCCACGGATGGCCTGGCCTGTGGGACGCATCCGGATGATGGGCGGCCCGGATGTTTCACCCTCCTCTATTTTCCGATGCCCCAATGGCGCGCTGAATGGCAGGGCGAGACGACCTTTCTCAATGGAAGTGGGGCGGTTCTGCGCTCGGTCCTGCCGCAGCCGAATCAGGGAGTTTTCCTCGACTCTCGAATCGCTCACGTCGATGCCGCACCGTCAACCGCGGGGGCGGAATTGCGGGTGACCGTCATCTTTCATTTGGAACCGGCCGACGAATCGGGAGTGGGAGCGGGTGGGAAGGTGGATGCCGGTGCTGGCGCGGGTGGAGTCCGATGGGAGGAAGTGGTCGAGGCGCGACGTGGCCCGGTTCATACGTTTCGGGTCCGCATTGCCGCCGGCGAGATTGCCGCACGCAGCGCGGCCCGCCTGGTTGAGATCGGTGGCTCGCTCCGGATTCCTGGATTCCGCCACGGCCAAATTCCCATGGAGCTGTTGTCCGAACGCTACGGAGAACGGGCCCAGGAGGAGGTGATGCTGGCGCTGCACCGGGAGGTGACCGATGCGCTGCTGGCGCAGGGAAGCCTCCCGCTGACGCTGGAGGACGATACCTCGGCGGCTCCGGGAGAGGTGGTCCTGCGGCTCACTGCGACCCATCTGCCGGCGCTTCAGGAGCCGCGACCGGAGACGTGGTCCCTGGAACGATGGGAGGCCGACGGATCCGTAATCCGCGAGGCGGGATTGGATCCGACCCAGGTAGAGCGACTGTTGCTGGAGCGATTGACCGCGCAGGTGCTGGACCAGCTCGATGAGGACTACGTGTTTCCCGTTGCCGAAATCCTCATTTCGCGGGAACGCCAGATGCTGCAACGCGTGGTGGAGGCGTCGTGGAATTCCGAGGACGTCAGTCCGGAGGAGCGGTCGGCACTGGGGGAAGATTTGAAGGGCATCGCCGAACGACGCGTGCGCCTCGGTGCGGTGGTTGCGGAATTGGCGCGTCGTCACCGGCTGGCTCCGGCGACGGATCCCGCCCTGGAATCAAAGGTCATCGCGTGGCTCCTCTCTCGGGCCAACGTCACGACCCGACCCGTCACCACTCGAGAACTCCTCGCCTTCTTCGGCCCGTAGCCTTTCGACCTTGGACTTTGGACTCGGGGTTGGCCCCGTCACCGCTTCCCAATCGCAACCAGCTTTTCGCGAGTGCGGAAAAACAGCGTGCCCCCGCTGATGGCCGGGGAGGCCATGCAGGTTTCGTTCATCGAGTTGGTGGAGACGACGCTGAAGGTGGGGCCGGCCGGTACCACGTACACGCGTCCGACCTCGCTGGCGAAGTAGAGGTGCCGGCCATCCGTAACCGGTGATGCGGTGAAACCCTCGCCATTTCGGCTGAGACGCTCGCTGTACCGGATGGCGCCGGTCTTTGCATCAAAGCAGGTGAGAACGCCCAGATCGAGGCACCCATACAGTGCGTCTCCGAGCGCGAGGGGCGTTTGCATGTAGTTGCCCTGACGCGCATGGGCCCAGGCGATCGCCGAATTGGTGGTGCCGGGGTTTTCGGGCGTGATGTTGCCGGAGGCGGTGGGGCGGATGGCCCGCATCGGACGCACCTTGCCATGGGCGCTGGTGAGATAGATCAACCCGTTGGCGACGATTGGCGTGCGCACGGGGATGTCCCCGCCACCGTCGAGTCGCCACAGCTCCTTCCCGTTGGTGGCGTCGTAGCCTCCCGCGTGATGCCAGCCGTTGACCACGATCTGGGTTCGCCCGCCCTCGGTACAGAGCGCCGGGCTGCTCCAGCTCGGGACATCGCGTCGAGGCGTCCGCCAGAGTTCGCGTCCGTCGCTCACATCAAATACGGCGAGGAATGAGCCCTTCTGCACATCGCACTGCACGATCACCCGACCGTCATGGATTACCGGTGATCCAGCAAAGCCCCATTGCGCGCTCGGGACGTCGAAGTACCCGGCGTCCATCGGACCGAGATCCTTCTTCCAGACCAGCTTTCCCGCGGTGTCGAAGCAGAAGAGGCCCTCGGAACCGAAGAGAGCGACGATTCGCTTCCCATCCGTGGCGGGGGTGGAATTGCAGTGGGTGGCCTTGGTGTGGCGCTTGACCCTGGGGATGGATTCATGCCCGAGGACATTCCACACCACGCTCCCGGTGAGGCGGTCGAGGGCCAGCAACCGCCATTGCTGGGGCTCGGTTTCGTTTACGGAATCAATGTCGCCGTAGAGCCCCACCTTGAGCTCGGATTTGCCCGGCTTCACGGCGGTGGTCAAATAGACGCGATCACCCCAGATGATGGGGGACGCGTGCGCGAGGCCGGGAATCGGGGTTTGCCAGCGGATGTTGGTGCCGGATTCGACGTCCCACGAAATGGGCAGGGCTTCCGAATCATCCACCCCACCGGCCTGCGGGCCGCGGAACTGGGGCCAGGCTCGATTGGATGGAGACTCGGCGAGGAGATGCAGTGTCAGTCCAAGGGCTGCCAGGGAGCGCGCGCAGGAAAACCACCTCGATGCCTTCATGCTGGGGAGACTGCCCGCGGGATCGATCCGGGATCAATCCAGGATCCGGAGTTCCGATCCTGGTTCGCGGAAATCACTGCAGCCGGATGGCGCGTTGGATGCGAACCGGCGGTGTGAGGGTCTGACCATCCGCAGGCTGGTGTTGGATGGCACGGACCACCGCCATGCCGCGGGTCACCTGACCAAACGCGGCGAAGCCCTGGCCGTCTGGATTTCTCCGGCCGCCGAAGTCGAGTTCCGGTTGATCCCCGATGCAGATGAAAATGTCGGAGGTGGCGCTGTCGGGCGTGTCGCGGGCCATGGAGAGGGTTCCCTCCACATGCCGCAGCCCGGTGTCGCGCGTTCGCTCCAGCCCGATGGGAGGATCGGTTTCCTCCAGCCGGTCTGGATTGGCTTCGGCCTGGATGACCTCGATGCGAATGCGGTTGGTGGGCTGATTGGCGGGCGTGACGGCACGGTGAAACCGCCCGTCGCTGTAGAGTCCGCGTCGCACGTAGCGGAGAAAATTGCGGGTGGTGACCGGTGCGCGAACTGTATCCAGCGTCACTTCAATGTCCCCCAGCGCGGTTTGCAGCAACACCACCGGTTTGGGTCCGATCGGCGGATCCGGCCACTCAAAGATCGGGGTGCGCGCGGCATCGACCGGCTTCAGATGCGCGCGATCGGCCGGGGAGCGATCCGCCGGCTTGTGATATCGCCAGGGAAAATCCCCGTAGACCTCCTCGCACAGCCGGGCCAGGTCGGGGTCATACCGCTTCAGCTTGTCCCGCGTGTCGATGTCGTTGTGCAGCGCATCATTGGCACGGTTGTTATCGAACCAGGATTGGGTGGCCTCGGCCCAGTATTCCTCGGGATTGGATCCCGCGTAGGTATTTCGCCACAGCCCGCGGTTGGTGGCGCTGTGGTACGCCGCGAGCAGGCGCGGATTGAAGCTCGGGTCGGTCGCGCTGAGCCCGGTCCCGTGGATGGCGTGGGCGAACTCATGGATGAGGATGTTCTCGGTGGAGTAGGGATCGTTCCGGTACGCGAGCAGGTTTTCCTCGGCACAGCTGACGGCCGGGGCCTGCAGAGTCGCGCCCAGACCCCGGGCGCGGCGATCCCAGTAGACCTTCGGGGTGAGGGAGGCGTGTTCGGGAATATCGGTGGTGAATTCGTTCCACGCCATCACCGCCAGACGAACGCGATTCGACGCCATGGCGCGCAGGAGGTCCGCCCGGTGCGGCAGCATGTGGCCCACAATCCATGCAGCCTCGCGGAGCGCATCGTCGGAGACCTTCCCGGATCCCACGACGGGCAGATCCTGCACGAGCAGATGCTTTTGGTAGAATGGCGCCAGATCGAAGCGGCTTCGCAGTCCGGCGGGAATCGGTTGGACCACCGTTCGCGGATCAGCGGCGTCGAGTATGCCGGCGGCGAACCACGCGAGGGCCAGACAGCGGAGCAGGTGCTTTAATGGCATGTGCGGGCGGCGGAGGAGGGGTCACTCGACGTCCGGCATCAGTCGGCGGATGCGCTTGGTGAACAGCAGCAGGATGAAGCCAATCGAACCGGAAAAGAGGACGACTTGAAGAAACCGCGCGGGCATGGCCGCAGCGTTCTGACCGCTGACCTCACCGGCGAACAGCCCGGCCATCAGATTCCCCAGCGATGTACCGAGAAACCAGATGCCCATCATCTGCCCCACCAGGCGGGGGGGCGCGAGCTTGGTGACCGAGCTGAGGCCGACGGGACTGATCAGCAATTCTCCAAAGACGTGCAGCAGATAGGTGGCGACGAGCCACGTGGGCCAAACGGGACCATTGGCCAGGGCGCGCCTGGAGGCCATGGCGACCACCAAAAACCCGAGTGCCAGCAGGACGAGTCCCCAGCCCATCTTGGCCCCCAATGAGGGATTGCGCCCCCGCTTGGCCATCCACACCCAGATCCCGGCAACCACCGGGGCGAAGACGATGACGAAGATGGCGGGCAGCGACTGGAACCAGCTCGCCGGCATTGGCTGGGAGAGGAACGGTGTATTGCGATTGGTGTAGCGCTCGGCGAAGAGATTCAACGAGGAGCCGGCCTGTTCGTAGCCGCTCCAGAAGAGGGCGGAGGCGATGAAGAGAATGAGAATGACGCCGACGCGCCGCTTTTCAACGAGTCCGAGGCCGGCGAAGAAGAACGCCCATACAAAATAGGCGACCGCCATGCCGACAATCACGCCGCTGGTGCGCTGCGCCAGCCTCACAGGTTCGATGTGGATGACCTCCGTGAGGCAGAGCGCGATGAGAATCACCAGCCCACCGACGGCCGCGGCCAGCCACTTCTGGTCGCGCCGCGAATCCGGACCCCGGTGCTCCGGGGTGAGGCCGATATTGCCGAGTCGGTGGCGGGTCAAATGGAACTGGACGAGCCCGAGCACCATGCCGATGCCGGCGGCGCCGAATCCGTAGTGCCAGTTGATGCGCTCGCCGAGGGAGCCGCAGACCAGCGGCCCGATCGCGGCGCCGAGGTTGATGCCCATGTAGAAGATGGTGAATCCGGCATCACGCCGCGCGCCGCCCTCGGGATACAGCAGGCCGACGAGAGCGCTGATATTCGGCTTGAGGAGCCCGGTGCCCAGGACCACCAGCGTCAGCCCGAGGTAGAACGCCTTGAGCGAAGGCAGGGCCAGGGTGAAGTGGCCGAGGGCGATGAGCGAGCCGCCTACCATCAGGGCGCGTTGCGCACCGAGGAGACGATCGGCGATCCAGCCACCGGGCAGCGCCGAGAGATACACGCCGGCGACGTAGAGTCCGTAGATGGCCGTGGCGACACGATCGGTGAGGCCCAATCCGCCGCGCTGAATCTCGGCGGTCATGAAGAGCACCAGCAGTGCCCGCATGCCGTAGTAGCTGAACCGTTCCCACATCTCGGTGAAGAACAGCGTCTGCAGCCCCCGGGGATGATTCATCGGGGGAATGCTCCGTCAGGAGCCGCCCCGGAGCCAAGCGGCAAAGAGTCCGCGTGGCTCCGGGGGGTTCAAAAACACTGCGTCGACGAGCGGGCGCCTGCCGTCGACTGCGACCTCAGCGATTGGGTTGCGGTGTGAAGCGCAGGTAGGGCTTCACGGTGCGGAAGCCCTTGGGAAAGAGCTGCGCGGCTTCCGGGTCCTTCACGGCGGGAGTGATGATGCAGTCCTCGCCATCCTTCCAGTCCGCCGGCGTCGCCACACGGTACTTGGAGGTGAGCTGAAGGGAATCGATCACGCGCAGGATTTCGATGAAGTTCCGTCCCGTGGAGGCGGGATAGGTGAGCGTCAGCTTGATCTTCTTGTCCGGTCCGATGACGAAGACGGACCGCACGGTCATCTTGTCGTCGGCGTTGGGATGGATCATGTCGTAGAGCGTCGCCACGGTGCGCGACGGATCGGCGATGATCGGGAACTGGACCGTCGTGTGCTGCGTTTCGTTGATGTCCTTGATCCAGCCATGGTGGTCCTCAATCGGGTCGACGCTGATGGCCGCCACCTTGACGTTCCGCTTGGCGAACTCGGCTCCGAGCTTGGCAGTGGCGCCGAGTTCGGTGGTGCAGACCGGGGTGTAGTCGGCGGGATGCGAGAACAACACGCCCCAGCTGGTGCCGAGCCATTCATGGAAGTGGATGGTTCCCTGGGTGGTTTCCGCGGTGAAGTCGGGGGCGATGTCGCCAAGTCGGAGTGACATGTGGGGGAGGATGGAGGTGTGGTGTGTGGGACTGAAAGTGAGCCCGGGCATCCTAGCGCACTCGGTGCCCGTGGCAATCGTGCACCCGGTGCATGGGCGCGGGCGCCCGCGGAAAAGGCAACCCCTGAACCAGATGGATGCCGGTTCAGGGGTTGCCGAATTCGGGAAGGCCAGGCCTTCGGACGGAGGGGGGTTACTTCCGCTTGGGAAGCTTGGGCCGGGCCGCGATGCCGTCGTGGATGATCTTCAGCACCGACTTGCGCTCCGCGCCGGTGAGCGTGAGACGCGGGGCGCGCACCCACTCCTTGCCCAGGCCGGTTTCCTGAACGGCCAGCTTGATGTACTGGACGAATTTGGGGTGAACGTCGAGATGCAGCAGCGGCGTGAACCAGCGGTAGATTTCCAGCGCTTCGGCCCATTTGCCGGCGACGATGAGATCCCACAGG
>CANGMO010000051.1 GCA_947454295.1 Verrucomicrobiota bacterium
CACGCTGAACACGGGCGGCGACACCACGGTGACCACGGCGCCGGCGCTTTCCACGCTGCCCCCGGCATTGGAGACCACCACGGTGTAGCGTCCGGCGTCCACGAGTTGCACCGACCCCACCGAGTACACGGCGGAGGTGCCGGCAGGGCCTGGAATTTCCGAGCCATCCTTGCGCCATTGGTAGGCGAGTCCGGATCCGGTCACCGTCGCGGACAGCGACAACACCGAACCCGCGGCGAGGGTTTGATTCGCGGGCGGGACGCTGATGACCGGGGGATCGGGCACCCCAGCCGCAATGGTGAACGGCACCGAGGCGGCAAACAAATTGCCCGTTGCATTGGGAAGCTCCCACCCGAAGACGGTTACCGAATACGACCCCGGCGCGTTGGGGATACCTGTGATCACGCCCTGCGCGCTGCCATTCAACCCCGGAGGCAAGCCGATAAAGGTGAAGGATCGGGGCGATCCAAACAGACTGAACATGGTCACGCGAACGCCCGAGAGCACAATGCCGCTCGTGCCCTTTGCGGAGGTCACCGTGGCGCCTCCCTGGGTCACCACCATGCCCGAGGCGGCGGAAACCGCATGGAACGCACCGGTGACCGACGAGACGCCCACGACCCAGCGGAGCACAGTCATCAGGGGCGCGGCCGCCCCCAGCGACTCGGCGACCGCGAGGCGCATCAGGGGGGCGAGGTGAAGGAGGGCGGAAAGAAGGAGGGCGGAAAAGCGAATGCGTCTCATGGCATTGGGAGTGGAGTCACCGGCTTGGGCGGACCGGCGAAATCCCACGTGCCGTCATTCTCTATTCGCGAAAACGGGGCACACCAGAGCCCGGTCGCGGAGTTTGGTAACAAAACTGTTACCCAACCCGGAATGCCGGTCCGACCTCACGGCCATTCGTCGTCATTTTCCCGGGGTCCAGGTGGGGGAAGGCGCCGCTCCGCTGCGGGGGACACCATGCGTAGGACTCGCCGCAACAGGCGACGATCCGCATCCGAACCGTTGGCCGCCGACTGCGTGGTTTCATGCAGACGGATCAACACCGGCGCCGCGTTCGACGCGGCTGTTCCCTGCAATCCGAGGAGAAGCACCGCCATGGACTGTTCCAAACTGATGCCGACTAGGTTGGTCCCGCGATCCTTCTGCCAGGCCTCCAATTGACGGATCAGCGGCACAATCACCGCCGGTTGTTTTGAATCGATACGCCCGATGGCTCCGAGTACCGCATAGCTGGACAGTCCCCGTTCCACGCAGCGGACGAGGGCGGGAATCGCTTCGCGCGACTCGCTCATGCCCAGCGCGAGTGCCGCGGTATCACGAACCTCGGAGTCGGCTCCATCCAGTGCCTTTGTCACTGCCGACACTCCTGAGGGGCCCAAGGAACACAGCCCCAGCGCCAGCGGGAGATCCGCATCGTCCCGTTCCATGAGGAGGGCCAGCTGCGGCACCGCATTGGAGGCACGGACTCCGAGAGAGCGAAACCCTTCCTGGGCCGCGATCTGCCATCGACCAGCGCGCCCCGTCCAGGGCGCGTCGTCAAAGTGCATCAGCCACCCTTGGATCGCCGCAGGGACGTGGGGTCGAAGCCGCGTGAGGAGATGATCCACCACGGTCGGACGCTCCTTCATCCATTGAATCAGCCAGGGAATCGCTTCCGGACCGAGTGTGGGAGGCCCGGGACGAACCATCAACCGGCGCACCACATTGGTTTCGGGCTCCGATGGCCCGGCATGGGACGACGCACCTTGGGAAACCAGCTTCTCCCAGAGCTCATCGTGGATGTGCCCATAGACGTCATTGGGAAGCCAGATGAAGTCGGGATCCCCAGGGTAGAGCCACTGAGAAAGGGTCCGGTTTCCGTAGACCGGCTCCGATTGCCCACAACCGAACCGGAACGCAATGCCCCCCAGAAAAAGCGCCACGATCCAAAGCGCTCCCCTTGTCCGCCGGCCAGGCCGACGCGCCGGGTCCGGCGGCAACGTCGGGTTGGTGGAGGCGGGGATCGGGCTCAACGGGCCGACGCGGTCTTTTTCTCGCCGTCGAGATCCCAGGTCACGTTGTACCAGCCGAGGAACATTTCATCCCACGACTGCTCGCCCCAGTGCACCGTCTTGTTGGGATCCGGGTTCGACGGATTGCGCGCCGAGTTGTCGAATCCGCCGCTGAGCCGGACCCAGGTTCCGGCCGGGAGATGCAACGGCTTTTCCAGCGCGTAGCTGAGCTGCCAGTTGAAATCATACCGCGGCACCGAACAGACGGTTTCGCGGCGGCCGTCCGGGAAAAGGACCTCAAACTTGGCCCACCGACCACGCAGATGCATGTGGGGCGTCACGCTGTGGAGCGTCGCCGGCTTCTTGAAGCAGTACATCCCCTCGACCTTGGAATCGGGGTCACCCGGCTGAATCTCGAACTGGTAGTTCACCACCGGCACCGACTCGAAGCGCTGACGCACCGGCTCCCGAACCAAATAGAGCCCGATCTCCGAGTCATCGGTTTGCTCCGAGCCATTCGTGGTGTAGTGCAGTTCGAGATCAAACACCGCATGCGCTGGAATGCGTTTGCCGCTCCCGGTTGGGAACCAGGTCTGGGTGGCCCCCGGAGCCCATCCCGCGAACAATTCGCGCTCGCCGAGGTGATCCTTCTGACCGCCGTTCTTGATGCGTGCGATCACGTGATGCACCACCTTGCGATTTCCTGGCTTCACCCAGACGGCACCCACCCAGGCCTCCTGCTCGTTGCCGGCCGACACTTCGATATGGCGGTAGTCGAGAACGCCGGTGGCGGGAATGGTCTCCTTCTTGGGGAGACGCAGCACGAGGTCCGGCTTGCCCAGCGGCCACTCCGCAGGCGGAGCTGGCGGCGGCGTGGTCTCGAGCAGATCGGCACCCTCGCCCCGCGGGGCGCCCTGACGCACCCAGCGCAGCAGCGTCTGGGTCTCGCCGGTCGTCAGGCTCGGGTTGTCCTTGAAGTGCCCGAATCGAGGATCCGCATCCCAGGGCGGCATGCGACGCGCGAGGAGCACTTCCTCAATCATGGCCGACATGCCCTTCACCTTTTTGTAATTCACCATCGCCCCGTCGCCGATGTTGCCCGGGCTGTGACAGGACACGCACTTGCGCTGCAGCAGCGGGGCGATTTCCTTCGCATAGGAGACCGGCGTGGATTCCGCGGCATCGCCACCGTCGAAGGTGATCAGACAGCCGCGCGTGGCGGTTCGAGAAGCGAGTACCGGCTTGCCCTCCAGGAATCGCTGGAGTGCGGTCTCCAGATAACGCTCGGTGGGCTGGGGCTTGGCGCCGCCCTCCACCAACTGGTCATCAATGGCGCCCCGGTAGAACACCGACCAATCCTTGGTGCTGATCGCCACGACCTCCGCGGTGCGGCGCACTCCGAGCTTGCGGGTGATGCCCTGCGTCTCGTCCTTGGCCACCGGCAGATGCCACACGCCCAGTTCCATGAGCTGTTGTTGAATGGTCCGGGCGTCATCGGCCGGACTCGCGTTCACCAGCAGGAATTCCACGCCTTCGCGGGTCAGGCGCTCGCTCAGATCGCGGATCTTCGACACATTTTGGCGCACCACCGGGCAGTCGTTGGCCACGAAGAACAACACCACCGCCTTGCCCGGACTGCGCCGCAGTTCGTGCATGCGACCCTGGAGATCGAGGAGGGCGAAATTGGGCACTTCGGTCAAAGTGGAGGCCACCAGGCTCTGATTCCCGGTCGAGACGGTGAGCGGCCCTACCGCAGCCGGTTCAGCCCCCTGTGCGGCGGTCAATGCGGCGATGCCGGCCAAAACCAGACCGGCAGAGAGGGAACAACGATTCCAAATGCGGATTCCAGGAGCGTGCATGCGAAGGCGATAGTGGTGGGCTCAGACCGCGGAACACGCCGCACGTTCAAGCCAGGTTCATCCTGACCCATTCCGCGCCGTCGACGCAACCCCACGCCCGACTCTGGCACTTCCGCCCTTCTCTGCCCTGGACTCTGGGATCCACTGCTTCTGGGGTGGAATCAGGATTGAGCCCACCGGCTTTCGGGACCAGGATCCCGGCACGACCCACCCCGGGTCCGACAGCCTCCGATGCCCGCCCGTCACTTCGAACCTCCCGACTACTGCCCGGTTTGCGATACCGAGGTTCCGGAGGGAGCGCGGGCATGTCCGCACTGCGGGGCGGATGAAACCACCGGTTGGAGCGACACCGCCCGCGCCCAACGACTGGGCATCCCGGCCGATGACGATGAACCCTTCGACGCCGAGGAATTCGCCCAGGAGGAGTTTGGTGGCGGCCCGAAGCGTCGCGGGCAGTGGTTGTGGATCGCCACCGGCGTGATCGTCCTGGCTGCGTTTCTCTATCCGGCGTTTCGGCACTTTTTCGGATGAACCGGCTGCGTCATCGGGAGCTGCTGCTCTCGCTCAAGGCCTCGACCATCGAGGCCTGCTTCAGCGTCCCCATGCTGAACCTGACCATGCCGAGCTTTCCCTTCGTGATCGCCTTCGCGGTCGCGGCGCTCGGTTGGGGACCGGCAGCCGTGGGGCTGATGGCCGCCCTGCCCCACCTCTGCAACCTCGTGCAACCCGCTCTTTCGGTGTGGCTGCGGGGACGCTATTCGCTGCACCAGATCATCCAGGTCACGTTCATTCTCAACGCGCTACCGTGGGCGTTCGTTTCGGCTCTGCCGCTGGTATCGCCACCCCTGCGACATGCCGGATTTGCGTTGATCCTGACGCTCGGAACTCTGGCCAACTGCGTCTGTGCCGTGGCCTGGTCCGCCGCCATCGCCGAGCTGGTGCCGTCGCGCATCGCCGGCACGTATTTCGGCCGGCGAAATCTCATCTTCGGTTTCTGGACTCTACTGGTGGTCATTACGGCCAGCCAGCTGGCCCAGCGGTTTGGCAGCACGCTCACCGTGTACGGGTGGATCTTTGTCGCGGGATCGGCGGCCCGCATGATGGGCTTCTTTTTCTTCACCCGCATGTCCTTCCCGCGGCAGGTCCTGCAGCGTTCCCCAACCCCGCCCGACTGGGCCGAACTCGCCGCCCCGTTCCGCGACACCAACTACCTCGTGCTCGCGGCGTTCATCGGACTCTGGGGATTCTTCCTGAACATGGGGCAGCCGTTCTATCCGGTGTTCCTCCTCAAGGTCCTCCACCGCCCCGTGGGTGACGTCGGATGGCTCACCGCCCTCGCCGGCGTGGGCGCTCTGCTGACCCTGCGCGGCTGGGGACGCCTCAGCGACCGGTTCGGCGTCAAGCCGGTGCTCTATGTCTGCTCCCTGTTCTGGGCGTTGATCGCCCTCGCGTCGTGGAGCTTTGCCGGCACCCGGTGGTATCTGCACGTGGCCTTGTGCTATCTGCTGGTCGGCGGCGCGACCGCGGGATTCCAGCTCTGCCAGTTCAACCTCATGCTCAAGCTGGCACCGGCGAACAAGGCGCCCCACGTCGCGGTGTTCGTAGCCCTCACAAGCGCCCTCACCGCCCTGGGGCCGCTGTTCGGCGGCCTGCTGCTTCGCTGGCTTCCCGAGGATCTCGGCACCGTGCTCGGCCAGGGCCTGCACCACTTTCACCTCGTCTTCGCCATCTCCATGCTCGGCTGTCTGCTGAGCATCCACATCCTCGACCGGGTGCGCGAGGAGGCGGCCCATGGCCCCGAGGCCGTGTGGCGCACCATGCGCGGGATGCGGACCTTCAATCCGCTGCTCAGCGTCACCACCGCCGCGCAGCTGCTATTCACCCCGCGGGCGGTGGTGGGCATTACCCGGGATTCGGTGCGCTCACTCAAACGTCACGCGAAACGCATCGGGGATGTGGGCGAGGAAATTATGGAAGGTGGACGCGACGCGATCCGCTCGCGGCTCCCGGGAGACAGGGAGTGAGAGCCACGGATTTCACGGATTCGCACGGATCCAAAACCACAGAACGAAGCGCCGCTTTTCCCGGCTCTTATTCGCAATCGCAATCCCTCGTTTTCAATCTCTCCGACGTGGTGAGGGAAGATTAGGATTAAGAGGGAGAGACAGCCGACGGGCGCCCCCACCTCCACTCGGTTCACCAACCACAGGTCGTCACCGACTTCGCCGGCGAATTCAGCATCACGCTCTTCGATTTCCAGAACACCGCGGCCTGTCGTGGGGTGTCCGTGGTGTTCACCACCACCAGCACGACCGACCCATCGGGATTCACAAAGCAGACGTTCGAGAGGTCCCGGTCACTGCCCGAGCTCCCGATGCGCACCGCACCGCGGCGGACATGCTTCATAAAGTGGCCGTAGTTGTGGTACTCGAACAACTCCTCCACCCGGCCAGTGTCCGAGTGCAGCTTGAGGATCGCGCGGGTCGCGGGAAACGGGCCGTTGTTGGGCCGCCCCTTCTCGTCGAGCATCACCACCCATGCGTTGTAGGTGGTCGCCCAATTGCGGAAACGCTGCACCAGATCGTATCCGCCCCAGACGCTGAACACCGAACCCTCGGTGAACCGGATGGGTTTCCCCGGAAACTCCGCATGGAATCGCGACATGCCGTCGGGCTCGCCGACGTAGTGGTGGAATGCCACACCGTCCACAAACCCCGCGGCGACGGGATCCTCCAAAATAGTCCGCGGATGCGGGAGGCCATCGGACTCATCGGTGGCCTCCAGGTTGTAGTTGTGATCGTAGCACCAAATCCGCGTATTCAGCCCGGCCTGCTTCAGCGCCGGACCCAGATGATCGCGAATAAAGTCGCGCTCCTGCTCCGCGGTCCAGTGGCAGGACGGATAGTGCCATTTCGGATCCTTGGACCGGGCTCGATCAACGCCTGGTTCATTTTGCACGGTGATCGCGTAGATCGGAATCCCCTCGGCTCGGTAGGCTTGGAGGAAGCGGACGAAATACTGCGCATAGGCCGGATACCACTCGCGTTTCAATTCGCCACCAATCATCGACCCGGAGGTCTTCATCCACCCCGGTGGACTCCACGGCGAGGCGAAGTACAGCAGCGACGGATTGGTGCGCAGCGCGAGCCGGGCCATCGGGAGAATTGTGGCGCGGTCCTTTTCGATCGAGAAGTGTGAGAGGGTCGGGTCGGCGGCCCCGACCGGCAGATCATCGTAAGAGTACCACGGCTCGCCTGCGAAGTCAGAGGTGCCGATACACAGCCGCATCAAATTCATCCCGATTCCGCGCTCCGAATCCACCAGTCGCGTGATCGTCTGCGCCCGCGCCGCCGGGGAGAGGCGGAACAGATTGGAACACGTGGTGTGTTCCAGGGACGCCCCCATGCCGAGGATGGTCTGAAGCCGGTTGGCCGGATCGATGTCGATCCGTCGCGTTGGGCGTTCGCTCGAAGCCGGGCCCCCGGCCGTCCAGCGCAGCAGCGGCTGCGGGCTCGAGGCCAGACGCAGATCCTCGGTGGTGATCCACGAACGGACATCCCCCGCGACCGCCAGGGTCATGCTCATCACGGCGCCCAGAAGCGCACCCAGGGAAAACGGTGTCTTGGAATTCATGACGCTTCCGAGCAACGACGACTCACGGCCGGATCTCGTAGTAGAGGGTGGACGATTGCAGCTCAATGCGGCGCGCATCGCCCATCACCGGCTGGGGAGCGCCCTTGAAATCCAGCGGAATGACCCGGAGCGCGCCGGCATCCGGACGGCGGAAGGCCACCGACCCGCGAAACTCCCGAACCTGCCAGGGGTCCGTGCCGATCGATTCGATTCGATGCAGCCCGGGGCCGGCGTTCGTGGTGCGCCATCCCGTGGGCCGTTCCTCGGTCATCACCTGGAGTAGCATCCGGGACGATCGCGCGATCGGCTGGCCGTCGAGCGACACGATGACGATCTGGATGAGGTCGAGCGGTGACGACACCACGACATCCGGCAGCTCTACCGAGGGGCGTGCCGCCAGATTTCCGAGCGCCCCCTGGGTTTGCGGGGCGCGCACTTCAAGCAGTCCCGATTCATAGTCGAGCCGCAATTCGCCCGTCGTGCTCTGCACTCGCTTGCGGGCCCGATCAATCCATGGCCCCAGCGGCTGCACCAAAGTGCGGCTGGCCGTCGTTCCCAACTGGCTGCGGGTCCGTCCGGCAAAGTGAATCAATGGATCCACCTGCAACCCGGCCGCCGTCGCCCCCTCGCCGGAGGGAACATCCTTCAGTCGGAGTTCATCAAATGCGGCATCGAGCGGCAGTGGCGTGCCCTTCAGTTGCAGCAGGTCTTCGCGCGAAAGGGAAACGTCGGCGAGCACGTCGCCGGGTTGGATCAATCCCTCCCGATACACCCGTGCTGCCGCGGGGAACTGGCCGAACTGCGTCGGGGCCAGCAGTGTCCAAGGCTGCATGAAGTAGCCCGGTTTCACCGACCACTCCGCGCCATCGAGGGCGAAATGAACAATCGCATCGGAGTCCTGAAGCGCGCCGTACGCGGCGAAAAACAGCGGTGCCTCGCCCCGATACCGGTTTGGCCGATTCCAGGTGGTTTCCGACAACATGGTCGGCAGCCCGTTGTAGTTCACGTCGGCCGCCGGATGCCCATACGATCGCGCCCCACCCGGCTTCGATCCCTCAAACCTCAGGGCGCTGCGATCGGAGTACTGCTGTCCCACGCGGATCGACCACTCCGAGGCCTCCCCGGTGTGAACGCCGCCGAAATAGCCATGGCGGTCGATGAAATCCCCCGAGGCATAACTCCACCGCTCCAGCGGACCCAGCACCTGGTTGTCCGCCGTATTCCAATTGGAGGCGGTGATCACCCCCTTGAATCCCAATCCCCGCAGCCAGGCGATCGTCTCGCGGTAGAACGACTCCTGAATCTCAAAGAGGAACGCCGCCGTGTCGCGATCCCGGGCCGTCTTCTCATGCGCGATGTTCCACAGCGGACGGATCCCCATGCGCCGGGATTCCGGATGATCCTCCGACAAACGCGTCCCCCCCCAGGCGGTCAGTGCCTGGTCGAGCGAGCCATGCCGCTTCATCAGCCAGTCGGCAAAGCGTGACTCCACCAGCGCCCACTGGGACGGAGGGAGACTCTTGGCGTTGAAGGTCCAGAAGAACAGGGAGTCCTCATTCTGTACTTCGAGCCCAAAGAGCGCCGGATCATCGATCAACCGCTTTCCATCAGGCCCGGGCGTCAGCAGCACCGCCTTCCACCACCCGCGGTAGTGCTCCTGGAATCCGCGATCAAACATCAGCGACGCGAAGGCATGCTGATGCCCGTTGTATCCCGACAGCCAGGGCGTATCGGGCTGGGGATCGAGCCAGAGCGGAAAGTAGATGGAGAGGTGGGTGTAGATACCCTCGCCCTTCATTGCGGTCACAATCGCCTGGAGCCGGCGCACGCGCTCCGGATTGGTCTCGCCCTGCTTGTCGAACACCGCCCCGTGCGCGCGCACGAGGTTCACGCCGGATTGCGCCAGGCGATGCGCGAGCCGGCTCAGCTCGTCGGGAGTGCGGGCCGAGTCCGGTGGCCCATTGACCGCCCAGAACCGCACCGTCCGTCCGTCCGCCGATCGAACAAAATGGCCGTTGCGCGACTGGATGAATCCATGCTCGCCGGCAATCCGCTCGTTCAAGGCGCGCAGATCGATCGCACTACCCGCCACGAGGGGGCCGGGACCAGGCGCAAAGGAAAACCAGGCTCCATCCGACCCATCGGCGACGCTGTTGGAGAATCCAAGTCCCAACCCCAGGACCGCTCCCCACATCATGGACACCACTCGACGTCCCGGCTGCCATCCACGCACCCGGCTCATCCGGAGATTCGCCCTACCGATGAGCCTTTCGGCCATGCGCACCCTTTAGGATTTCAATTTCACCGCGCGCTTGAGGCGGGCGCTCTGCAC
>CANGMO010000052.1 GCA_947454295.1 Verrucomicrobiota bacterium
GAGCGGATTTCATGACCGAGAGGAAATTTGCATCGAAGGATTTGAGGTGAAACGGGTTTCCGACCGTTGCGTGGCCACAACCACAAACCCACATCACGAACCAGATTCTCTGGAATTGCCGCCTTCAGGGAGGCACAGCGCGCCGGGTTTGGCGTGGTGTGTCACGCACGGAACCGGTCGCGACGGCAGGATGCTGGCGCTACGAACCGTCTGAAGATGGGACTCCAACCTTTCCGTCTGGATTCAATGGCGTTGCGCAGCCAATCCAGCCCACCAACCGCACGTTACTCGCACTCATTCAGCGGAAAAGTCTCTGGGAAACCAGATAGAGATCCCGTTTCCACACACCCCACGAATGCCCTCCGGAGCTGAGGTGCCATTCGTGCAGCACGCGCCGGCTCTCCAGCGTCGCGTGAAGAGCGCGTGCGACGTCGACCAGCGAATCTGTCTCGGAGGAGTGCAGCGTGAGGAGGCGGAATTGCGGAACTGATGGCGCGGATTGTCCCGTCATCCGCACCGCATCCAACCCGACCCCGGCCGGCGAAAACAACCCCACCCAACCAAACTGATCCGGATGCTCCATCGAGATGCTCAACGCCTGACCCGCTCCCCGAGCCACGCCGGCAATCGCGCGGTGTTCCCGATCCGACAGCACCGGAATTCGCGATTCGACGAAGGGGATTACCCATTTCAGGAGTTCGGATCCAAATCCCGACAGGGCTGCCGCCTGAGCCTCCCACGGAGCATCGAGTGGCACATCGGTTGACCCGCGCGCATTGGGCATGACCACCACCATGGGAACCACGCGTCCTTCGGCGTACAGATTGTCGAGGATCGGCTCCAGTGCGCCCTTTCGGGTCCACGCAGTTTCGTCATCCCCCATGCCGTGCAGCAGGTAGAGTACCGGATATCGGATCGAGGGAAGATAGCCCGGGGGATAGTAGATCATCAGCGAACGCTTCCCGCTCCAGCCGCGCGCGGTGCACTCCTCCGCAACCAGACGTCCGTGCCCCGCGCCATCCCGCCAGCGGTCAAACTCCCTCGGCGGAACACCATCCTCCCTCCCTCCCGCACACGCCGGTACGCAGGAGACAAGCATCGTTCCAACCAACAGAAACAATCGCAGTGCCTTCACTCAGAATCCTCCCTTCACCACGAGCGCTTGCCCGAGAACGACTGCACGACGCGCGTCCGTGTTCGCCGGAAAGCTACCCCATCCCGCACCGCCCCACTCAAGCTCCGGGTGCCGCTGTGCGTGCAATGATGCAGCGACCACTCAGGGCTTCTCCTCGTGGAGGGAATCGCGTGACCATGGAGGTGCACGCGCCATGAACTCGATGCCATTCCTCCAAGGTTGCCTGGTGGGCGTTTCGATCGCAGCGCCGGTGGGACCAATCGGCGTGCTTTGCATCCGCCGCGCCCTCTCGGGCGGTTGGGGTGTGGGTCTGGCGACCGGATTGGGCGCCGCGGTCGCCGATACGCTCTTCGGCACGGTGGCTGCACTGGGACTCGGAGCGATCAGCGAGCTGCTCATGCTGGTCTCCGGATGGGTGGGTATCCTCGGAGGATTGTTTCTCTGCTTCCTCGGCATCCGCACCTGGCGCAGCGTGCCCTCGGACACCCCAGCCACCTCGGCCGCCGCGTCGGATTTGGGGAGTGCCTTCTTCTCCACCCTGCTGCTCACCCTGGCAAATCCGGCCACCGTTCTTTCCTTCGCCGCCTTGTGCGCCGGATTCGGCATCGGCACGCGAATCCAGGGCATGGAAATCCCGGTGTGGATCGCGGGTGTCTTCGCGGGTTCCGCCGCCTGGTGGCTGCTCCTGAGCGGGTCCGTGGCGAGCCTGCGTCACGCCATGACGCCGGCCTGGATGCGCTGGATCAACCGTCTGTCCGGCGCCCTCATTCTCGGATGGGGCGTGATCGCGGTGACGCGGGCGTTGCGCGCCACCGCGTTCACCTGGATCCGCTAAGGACCGCCCGACTCAGGACCGCTTTCGCAGCAGGCAGCGCGCGGGCGCGCCGTCGCCACGGGCCAGCTTGATCGGCAGGCAGAGGAGATCGTACTCGCCAGGCTTGATCTTGGAGAGGTTCAACCCCTCGATGATCCACACGCGCGCGCCGAGCAGAATGTGATGCGTGGCGACGCCGTCCTTGTAGAACCCGCCGACGCTGAGGTAATCGACGCCCACGGTCTGGATGCCTTGGTCGGCGATGTACTGGGCGCCGTCCTTGGCGATGTACACGAAGTCGCGATCGAACTGCGGCTTCTTCCAGCTGACGGTGGAATTGCGGGTCTTGAAGAGGATCCGCTCGCCCTTCTTGAGATTCAGCTTCTTGAGTTCCGCCGCGCCAATGGCCGTGCGGTGCTTGATGGGCACCACGCGGGCGGGACCGATGACCGCATCAAAGGGAATGTCATCCAGCGTCGGTGTTCCCGGCAGGAAGTGGAACGGCGAGTCCATGTGCGTCCCGGCGTGGCTGCTGAGATGCAGCGTCGAGACGTTGCACACATCCCCCTTGGCCGTGCCCGCGTGCATGGCGCGGAAGAACGGGGGATCGCCCGGCCAGCCGTGCATGCCGTTGTCGAGAGGGATCGAGACGTCCAGCCAGGGATTGCTCATGGGTTCAAAGTCCAATGTCCAACGTTCACGATCAGGAGAAGCGGATGATGTTCTTGATGCCGGTGGCCTTGCCGACCAGCAGCTCGCGATGCGCGTCGATGGCGTGACGACCGGTGATCAGCGCCTTCACGGCGGCCGGCCAACGGCGCTGGAACTCGCCCAGATCCGCAATCGCCTCGGTGAAGGCGTCCGGACTGGCGTTCACGGTGCCGATCACGGCCTGGTTCTTCAGCGTGATGTTGCGCATCAGGTTGTCGGCAAACACGGGGATCGACCCCTTCTCCGCCGGAATGCCGGTGAAGATGTAGATGCCATTGATGCCGAGCACGCGCATCAGGTCAAAGCTCACATGCCCCTCGCCCACGGCCTCGTACACGAGGTCGATGTTGCCGACGCGGGCGGCGAGCTGCTCGGGGGTGACTTCCTTCGAAGAGATATATTCCGCGCCGATGGCCTCGGCGATCTCCGCCTTGAAGTTGGGCTTAGGCGAGCGGGAGTAGACAACGACGTTGAACCCCTCGACGCGCAGCTTCATGGCGCCGAGGAGACCGATGGGGCCGGCACCGAGCACGACGGCGTTGAGTCCGTGACCGCGGCCCTTGCCGTCGGTGTTGGGATGCTCCCAGCTCAGGCGCTTCTGCACCTGCCACGCCTGGGCCATGCCCTTCTCGGCGATGGTGAGCGGCTCGGCCATGACGGCGAGTTCGCGGAGCGAGGCGGGCACCGGGGTCAGATACTCCTGCTCTTCGACGAAGAACTCGGTCATGAACCCGTGGCGCTGATTGATGCCACGCTCGGTGAATTCCCAGGTGCGGCAGAAATCCTGGCGGCCTTCCCGGCAGGGACGGCAGGTGGGATCCACGCACGGGCGGCGGACGCTGGGGACGACCAGGTCGCCAGCTTTGAGTCCGGTGACCTTGGAGCCGGTGGCCACCACCTCGCCGAGGCATTCGTGGCCGAGCAGCAGGTACTCATCCCCCGCCGGCGGACGCCCATAGGCGAAGGTGCAGATTTCGCGGTCGGTACCGCAAACCCCCACCTCGAGCGTGCGCACCTTGATCTGGTGATCTCCAGCGAGCGACGGCTCGGGATGGTCCACCAACGCGAGTTCACGCCGCTGCGGAATGACGCCGACACCCTTCATGACACGAGCTTTCATCGCGAGCCTGACCTACTGTCCTGAAACCGGACTGGATTGAGATTGTGTTTGTGACCGATGCCGCAACACCGACTGATCCCGCCTCCCCGGAATCGCGGCAACACCGGGGAGTGCACGCCATTCGTCGGGGGATTTCTCCCATTCCCGAGCAGGGGCCCGGGTTTCCGGCGAACGAGCGGACGTCGAGTCTCCCGATTTGCAGACCGTTTGTCCACCCCCTGAGATGGGTTGTCGCACCTGGCGAGATCGGGCGGTCGGGCTGCGAATTCCCCATCTACGTATTTACCCTAGTCGTCGACCCTTGCGGTGGCGCGATCTCACGTTACCTTCGGGCGCATTCGGTCCAACTAATCTTAATCATTCGACGCACGCACCATGGCCTTCGAACTCGCCCCCCTTCCCTACGCCCAGGACGCCCTTGAGCCCCACATCGACGCTGCCACGATGGGCATCCATCACGGCAAGCATCACAACGCGTATGTGACCAACCTGAACAAGGCCATCGCCGGGACCGCTCTGGAATCCAAGTCGCTCGACGCCATCGTGGCCGACATCGCCTCGGTGCCCGACGCCATCCGTGGCGCCGTGCGCAACAACGGCGGCGGTCACTGGAACCACACCTTCTTCTGGAACATCCTCGCCCCGAACGCCGGTGGCGCCCCCACGGGCGACCTGGCCACGGCGATCAACGCCTCGTTTGGCAGCTTCGACGCCTTCAAGGAGAAGTTTGAAGCCGCCGGCGTCGGCCGCTTTGGCTCCGGCTGGGCCTGGCTCGTGGTGAACGGCGGCAAGCTCGAGATCGTCTCCACCGCCAACCAGGACAATCCGCTGATGGGCAAGGCCGTCGCCGGCTGCGAAGGCAAGGCCATCCTCGGCGTCGACGTGTGGGAACACGCCTACTACCTCAAGTACCAGAACCTCCGCGCCGCCTACCTCAAGGCGCTTTGGAACGTGGTGAACTGGAATGCGGTCGCCGCGCATTTCGCCGCCGCGAAGTAATCCACGGCGTCCCCGACGCCACAGACCTTTGAACGCCGCCCCCAATCCGGGGCGGCGTTTTTTGTTTTCCCTTGTCATTCCGGCCCCCACGGGCCTGAACTCCGATCACCGTGGATCGACCGGCAACCCATCCCTCAGCCCGCATTCGCCCTGTTCCGGCAGGCGCGGCGATCTGGGTCGCCCGATGCCTGATCCTGATCGCCGGGCTTCTCCCGCTCGGGAGGGCGTCCGCCCGCGACACCAATGCCTGGCCCGCAATCCAGGCCCGGGGCATTCTCCGCTGGGGCAATGACGCGGAAGGCGGCGCGCCCTACATCTACCATCCGCCTGGAAAACCGGACGCCCTCACCGGATTCGAGGTGGATCTCGCGGAAGAACTCTGCCGCCGGCTGAAACTCCGGGGCGACTTCGTCCAGGGTAACTGGGACATGCTGATCCCCACGCTGAAACAGGGAGGATCGATTGATCTGATTCTCGCCGGCCTGGAGCGAAGTCCCGAGAATCTCGCCAAGGTGGCGATGAGCCGCCCGTACTACGTCTTCGCCCAACAGCTCGTGGTGCGGAAAGGCACCCCTCCCGTGGCCGGATTGACCGGCATGAAGGGCCGGCGCATCGGCGTGTTGTCGGGCACCAGCTCGCAGCGCTTGGCCGAGGCGACACCGGGAGTCGACACGAAGGTGTACCAGGACAACGTGAACTACTTCCGGGATCTGGAGGTAGGCCGGCTCGACGCAGTCCTGACCGACGGCCCGATCGCGCAGACCTACCTCGCCGGAAACACCAAACTGGTCGCCGGCGGGCCACCCTTCGCCCAGGGCGCCTACGCCATCGCCGTACGCCACGAGGACGCGTCGCTGCTCGAGGTCATCAATCCGGTGCTGCTGGCAATGGTTCACGACGGCACGCTCAAGCAGATCTATTCGCGCTACGGACTGTGGAATGAGGACCAATCCACCCTCGGTGACTGGAGCGAAACCCGTCACGTTGGCGAACAACACCGATCCACCCTCCGTGAATGGACCACCTATCTCCCGCTGTTGCTCCGCGCGGCGGTCACCACCATCTGGGTGACCTGCGGCGGCATGACCCTGGCGGTCACGTGGGGGCTGGTGCTGGCCCTTTGCCGACTCGATGGCAGCCGGCCGCTGCGCTGGGCGGCCACCGCGTACATCGAGGTGTTTCGCGGCACCCCGCTGCTGCTGCAGATCTACTTCCTCTACTTCGGTCTCGCCCAGCAGCTCGGCGTGCGGCTGCCGGCGGGCGTCGCCGCAGTGCTGTCACTGGGACTGAACTATGCCGCCAACGAGGCCGAGAACTACCGGGCCGGACTCCTCGCCGTCCCGCGCGGACAGGCCGAGGCGGCGGCCGCCCTCGGCATGAGCCGCGCCCTCGCCCTGCGGCGCGTGCTCCTGCCCCAGGCCCTGCGCATCGCCCTGCCCGGCATCACCAATGACTTCATCGCCATGTTCAAGGATTCGTCGATCGTGTCGGTGATCGCCCTGGTGGAGCTCACCAAGCAGTACCAGATCCGCGCCATCGACACCGGCGACTATGTCGGCCTCGGTCTGATGACGGCGGGCATTTATTTCGTCATGAGCTACACGGCGTCCCTCGGGGCGCGACAGCTGGAACGGAGGCTGCGCCATGATTCACGTTGATGGACTCATCAAGCGGTTCGGATCGTTGACCGTGCTGGACGGCATCGACCACCGGCAGGCGCCGGCCGAGGCGGTGGTGCTGATCGGCCCCAGCGGCTGCGGCAAGAGCACCTTCCTGCGCTGCCTGAACCAGCTCGAGACCCATGACGGGGGCCGCATCACCATCGATGGCGTCGCGCTGGAGGCGGGTTCACGCCTGGATCGTGAATCGCAGCGACGGTTGCGCATGCAATCCGGCATGGTCTTTCAGCAGTTCCACCTGTTTCCGCACCGCACCGCCCTGGAAAACGTGATGGAAGGGCCGCTTCACGTGTTGAAGATGCCACGCGCCGAGGCGGAGGCGCGCGCCCGCGAACTCTTGCGCAAGGTGGGCCTTGAGGATCGCGCCGGATTCCTGCCCGCCCAGCTTTCCGGCGGACAGCAGCAGCGGGTCGCCATCGCCCGGGCCCTGGCGATGAAACCCAAGGTCATGCTGTTCGACGAGCCGACCAGCGCCCTCGATCCCGAGGTTCGCGGCGAGGTGCTTTCGGTACTCCATGATCTGCGCGCCGAGGGCATGACCATGCTGATCATCACTCACGAAATGGAATTCGCCCGCGACTTCGCCGATCGGGTGCTCTTTTTTGAAGGGGGCCACGTGGTCGAGGTCGGTCCGCCGGGACAGGTCCTCGAGGATCCCACCCACCCGCGCACCCGCGAATTCCTTCGCCGGGTCCGGCCGCGACATTGACCCGTCCGCCCCAACGCCCGGCCACCGGATTCTCCCGCGATTGCCATCCGGTGCAGGAATCAGGCAGGGTGACCCTCGTGTTCCGACGCGGCTGGCTCCTCCTCGGCATGCTGTTGAGCATGTCCGGCTGGCTGTGCCCGGCACAAATTCCCGGCAGCGCGCTCCGCTTCAACGGCAGCAACACCACCGTCCAGCTTCCCCACGCCGTCTTCAATGGACTGCAGGATGCCACGGTCGAAGGCTGGATCCGCTACGATCGCTTCACCAGCTACTCCCGCTTCTTCGACGTTGGTTCGTCGTTCAATTCCGTCAACATCACCCATTTTCACACCTCGCCCAACCTGATGGCGGAAGTGTGGAAGGATCGCACCAATCGTGCCGGCCTGCACGTGATCGGCCTGCTGCAGACGAACGAGTGGATTCATCTCGCGCTCGTTACCGGTCCGAACGGCATGCGGCTGTTCTTCAATGGGAGGTCCGTTGGCAGCATCGCATCCCCGCTCGGATTCGGCGTGCTGAAGCCCGATGGCCACGCACTGCTGGGCAAGAGCACCTGGGCGGATGACAAGTCGACGTTCGCTGGCGCCATGACGGAGGTCCGGGTCTGGAACACCGCACGAACCGCGGAACAGATCGCCACCTCGTTTCTCCGCCGGGTTGACGCGCCGACCCCGGGGCTGATTGCCCGATGGTCGCTGAACAACGGCGCCACGGGATTGTCCGCGGCCGGGAACGGACAAATTGAAGGCGATTCCGCCTTTGTTCCTTTTCCCCTGCCCGCTCCCGGAGCGCTGAGCCATCCGGCGATCCTTTCCGGGCTCGTGGTCGACGCCACCAATCAGCCCATCAATCTCGCGCAGATCCGTCTCCGCGACGCCGCCGGACGTGTGCTGGCGGCGGGACGCACGGGCACGCTCGGCCGTTCGGCGCTGCTTCTGCAGGCCAGCGAGGAGGATCCGGACCCGAACGACCAGCGCCGGCAAAACCCGAGTCCGCGCACCAACGCTCTTCCTCAATTCGGCAGCGAAATCGCGGGCAACGGCCGATTCCTGCTGGCCATTCGACAGACCAATCAGCCACTGACGCTGGAGGTCCTCGATCCGCGCGGACGAGTGATTCTGGAGGGCCTGCGCGTGACCAACGACGAGCGGCGCGACCTCCGGTTCGTCATCGCCACGACGAACGCCAGCCGCGAAACAACCAACCTCTTCGCAACCAAGCTGGTGGCGGACCTCCACGATCCGGAGCCGTGGATTCGCGAAATGGCCGCCATTGATCTCGCGACCATCGGACAGATTCCCCATGTCGCGTCGGCGCTGGCGGCGGTGTTCGCCTTTGATCCGGTTGCCCGCGTCCGCGAAACCGCGGGCGCGCAGCTCGACATGCTCGCGCGCCAGTCGCCCGTCGCGGCCGCCGCCCTGCTCGAGGATTCCGGGGTGTTCCGAAATCCGAACCGCCTGAAGCAGTTTCAGCGGAGCCTGCGAAAGCATCCCGTCCCGCAGGGCCTGGCGGCCATCTACAGCCGGCGCTCGCTCGCCGTATCGCTGCTCTTTGCCGGTATCCTCGGATCGTTCTCGATGCTCCACCTGTTCCTCTTCCTGAGCGATCGACGAAAACACAGCGACGCCTACACCGCATTGTTCACCGGATTCGGCGTGCTTCAGGTGCTCCTCGCGGAATTCACCCGCGATGAAAACTCCGCCTTCGAGTGGGTGAGTCTTCCGCTGGCTTCGATCAACTACATGATCGGCCTGCGCCTGGTCTACAACCTCTTCGCCGAGCGCGTGGCGCGCCGGTACTACGTCCTGTGGGCCATCTGCATCGTGTTCATCTGGGGCCAGTGGCAGGGGAACCGAACCAGCGACATGATGAAGGGCATCTTCCAGCTCTTCAGCCTCGTCTTCGTGGTGCTGATCGCCAGCGAGATGCTGCGCATCGCGCATCGTGCCTACCGCGCCCGGCGGCCCGGATCCCTGCTCATCGGCTGCGGCCTGCTGGTCTTCTACCTGTGCCAGTTTTTTGGATGGCTGCCGGCCGTACTGATCGACGAGTTGTGGGGTGTCTGGCTGTATCCCGGCGGCATGACCGCCTTCGTGGTGGCCGCCTCCATGCACCTGGCCCGCGAGTTTGTCGGCACCAACCGCGCGCTTCGCGAGGCGAACCAAAAGATCGGCGCCAGCCAGCAGCGGCTCGCGAACGACATCCGGGAGGCCTCTGACTACGTCCGGGCGCTCCTGCCCGCATCGGTAGTCAACGGTCCGGTCCGCACCGCCTCCGTCTTCCAACCCTCCTCGGAACTCGGCGGCGACGCCTTTGGCCATCACTGGATCGATGAGAACCGGTTCGTGATGTACCTCCTCGACGTCTGCGGTCACGGCGTCGGCAGCGCACTGCTGTCGGTGAGCGTGATGAACGCACTGCGGGCGCGCACCCAGGTGGGCGTCGACTTCAGCGAGCCCAATTCGGTGCTGAACGGCTTGAACCGCGCCTTTCCCATGGAGGCCAATCATGGGCAGTACTTCACGATGTGGTACGGGATCTACGATCGTCGCACGCGTCGCCTGCGGTTCGCCAGCGGCGGCCATCCCCCGGCGTACCTGCTGCCGCCGGGATCGCCGTTCACCGCACTGCGCACACA
>CANGMO010000053.1 GCA_947454295.1 Verrucomicrobiota bacterium
ATCTGAACAACAACAGGTTGAACAGGTTGCTTCCGCGGATCGGAGGGGAATAGTAGGGCGGAGACCGGGTGGGGCTCTACACAAAAATAGCGGAGACGTGGGGAGCGGCGTCCGCCGCGGATCCTGCGGCGTGGAGTTTTCTTGGATTTACTTGTCTCCTAATCTTTTGGACACTTGGCGAACGTGGTTTGAACGTACGGCAGCCAGGGATTGTCCGCCGTCGCAGGTGGGCCGATGCGGCCTGCCACCATCCGCTGCCAATTCCTGAGTTTGCACCTGTTGAGCGCCAATCTGAACCAGCCAAATCCGCCCGCACGGCCCGCGGTCGGCCGGTCGCTCGCGTGGGTTGCTGGGATGACCCTTCTGGGCGCCGGTCGGGCGCTGGCCTCCGATTTCGAGGCAGCTGACATTCTCTCCTTTCCTTGGCGCGGGTTTGTCGTTCGGCCGCAGCTCTCGGTCTCGACGATTGCCACGGACAACGTCTTCTACGGAAACAACAGCGCGACGGCCCAGACCGTGTATCGCCCGCTGATTGTCACCAACGGAACGTTTGCGCTGGGTCCGGCGACGACCAATTACACCATCCTTCGGGCAAAGGAGAGCGACCTGCTCGCCTACGTTTCCCCCGGGGTCAACGTGGAGTATGGCAATGGCGGCTTGAACCGGGCGCTGTTCTCCTACCAGAACGACCAGCTGGTCTATCTCAACCACCCGGCCGAAGACGCGACGCAGCATCATTTCACGCTCGATACCAATTATAAGGAGGGAGCGGTCACGTTCCACGGCCGCGATACCTACGCCATGCTCTCCAGCCCTCAGGGCGGCGGAAGCTACCTCAATCTCTTGGGGTTGGTGATCAATCGCAACACGCTGGACGACGTGTACAATGTCCAGGTCGACGTCACCGAAAAGTCGTCGATCTACGCCAGAGGCTCGCATTCCTCAACGGACTATGAGCAGGGGTTGCCCATTTACGACACCGACAACGTGTCCGGGACGCTCGGCTGGGCCTACTCGCCCGCGGCACTGCTGGCCCTGACCGTCGAGGGCTACTACGGCCAATCGGCAGTTGGATCGAATTACCCTGGATTAGGTAAAGGGCCTCACTCCGAGTTCATGGGTGGATTCGTGGGTGCGAAGGGCGAATTTACCCCGAAGCTTCAGGGAACGGTGAAGCTGGGCGTGGAAACCCGGGATTTCCCAGGGGTCGTCAATGGGGCTTCGATTGTTTCCCCGGCCTTCGACGTGGCGGTCACCTATACCGCGACCCCCTTGACCCAGGCCACGCTGAACTACACCCGGCGGACCGATCTTTCCGGCTACTACAACGGTCAGACGCTGATCGGCAATACCATCACGCTATCGGTTCAACATTCCCTCGGAAGCTCCGGCCGGTGGATCCTGGGGGCGCGGGCGAGTTGGTTTCAGAATGAGTACAGCGCGGTTTACCAGCCGATCGCGGTGCTGGCGACCGATGTCTCGGGGAACGTGCTGTTCGATTCCATCGGGCGGGCGGTTTACAAGTCGGTGGCAGCGAATTACGCGCGGACCGAAACCATGATGGGCGCCGGACTCCAGGTGAGCTACCAACCAAGGCCGTGGCTGGTGGTGAGCCTCGCCTACGATTTCTCCACCTACACCCCGCAGTTTGGTGACGCCAATGTCGCGGCGTCTCATCCCTCTATTGACTATACCGACAATCGCGCCACTTTTCGCATTGGCATTGGCTTCTGATCCATGAACTACCGACAACAAATCCGGCTCTTTTCCCTCCTTCTGGGCCTCGCCTTATTCCTGTTTAAAGGTTCCGCCAAGGATGTGGATTCCGGCCGACGGATCGGCGTCGGGGATCAGCTGATGATCCGGGTTCTCGGCGAGCGCGACATGGATGCTCCCCGCCGGGTTCCCGAGGACGGCGTGATCAACTACTTCTTCATCGGGGACGTAAAGGTTCTTGGGAAAACCACCACGGAAGTGGAGCGGGAAATCAAGGAGCTGCTCGACAAGGACTATCTCGTCAATCCCCAGGTATTGGTCGAGATCGAGCGCTATGACGAGCAGTACGTGAGCGTCGCGGGCCAGGTAGGCCGTCCGGGCCGGGTCCAGCTCCCGCCGGACCACACGGTGGACGTGATTGAAGCCATCGCGCAGGCGGGTGACTTCACCCGCCTTGCCAACCGCAAGGACATCAAGTTGCAGCGCGCCAAGACTGGCGAGGTAACCAAGTACACCTACGACCAGCTGCAAAAGAGCGTGCAGGCCGGCAAGAAGGTGAATCTCAATCCCGGCGATGTCGTGACGGTGGGTGAGCGGATTTTCTAAGGACCGCAGTATGGAGCAAAAGCAACTTATTCAGGAAGCAGCGGGATCCAACCGCGACGTCAATGCGCTGCGGCACTACTGGCACGTCTGCCTGGAGCGCCGGTGGCTGATTGTCGCCCTCTTCTCGCTCTTCGTCGTCCTCGGCGTCGTGTACGCCCTGCGTGCCACGCCGATCTACGAGGCTGTGGTTCGTCTTCAAATCGACCCCGAGACCAGCGGTGTGCTGAGTGTGCGCGACGTGGTGAACTACGGCGGCAAGGACACCGACTACCTCCAGACCCAGTACCGCAACCTGCTTTCCCGTACGCTCATCGAGCTGGTAAAGCAGAAGCTCAAGCTGGACGAGGACGACCGCTACAAGAAGAAGGTCGACCAGGCGCTGGCCATCTCGAAGGACATCACGATCGTTCCCATCCGCCTCACCCGCCTTGTGGAAATCCGCGTGGAGCATCCCAATGCCAAGCGCGCGGAGGACATCGCGAACACCCTGGTGGACACCTTCCTCACGCAGAACCAGGACCGCAAGATGCTGAAGGCCTCGGAAGGCTTCACCCTCCTCAAGAAGGAGGCGGCGTCTCAGGAGGTCGAACTGCAGAACACCATTGAGAACCTTCAGAAGTTCCGTACCGAAAAAGGCATGGTGTCGCTGGTGGATGACCGCCAACAGCAGGACAACGTCGACTCGTATGGACTCCGTCAGGCCCGCAGTGACGTGCAGGTCGCCCAGTCGCGCTCCGCGTCTGCCGAGCAGCAGGCCAAGGAAGCCGAACGCTGGGTACAGGGTGGTAACGAAATCGCCGACTTCGGTGTGGTCAGCCAGGACAAGATCGTCAGCGAACTCAAGGCGCGCGTCGCCCAGGAGGAATCCCAGCTCCGTGGTCTCCATACCCGGTATCGCGACCGTCATCCCAAGGTGATCGAGCTGAACGAAATGCTCGCCGCCGACCGGAACAAGCTGAAGAACGAGTCGATGCGCACGTTTGACGCCATCCTGTCCGTGGCCCGCACCGCCAAGGCGGAAGAGGAGCAGGCCCTGCGCCGCTACAAGGACGCCGAGGAAAAGGTCACCAAGCTCTACGAGGCCAAGACCACCTTCGACATTCTCAGCCGCAAGCGCGAACGCGCCGAGGTGATCTACCAGCTCGTCCTGCAGAAGACCAAGGAGTACGACATGAACTCCAAGGATCATCAGCAGAACATGTCGATCATCGATCGCGCCACCACCCCGCTCAAGCCGGTGAAACCCAACAAGCCACTGGTCATCTCGGGTTCGGTGTTTGGCGGTCTCGCCATCGCCTTCGGCCTCGCCATCTTCGTCAACTTCCTCGACGACTCGATCAAGAGCCAGGAGGACGTCGAAAACTACCTGCGCCTGCCGTTCCTCGGGTACATCCCGAACATCAAGTCGCAGAGCGTCGTCGAACGCGATCTCCAGTCCCACCTGCATCCGACATCGAGTGCGGCGGAAGGGTTCCGAACGTTGCGTGCCGCGGTGTCCCTGGCCCGCAATGCCGACAAACTCCGCAACATCGCGATCACCTCGACGATTCCGTCCGAGGGCAAATCGCTCGTCGCCTCCAACTTCGCGATCGTCACGGCGCAGACCGGATTGCGCACGCTGCTGGTTGACGCCGACTTGCGCCGCCCGTCGGTGCACAAGGCGTTCCAGCTGCAGAGCCCGATCGGGCTTTCCGCCTACCTCGCGGAACGCGTCCGCAGCATCGACGAGATCGTTCACACCACCGAAGTCCCGAACCTCGACGTGGTGTGCTGCGGTGTCACCCCTGGCAATCCGTCCGAGCTCATCAGCTCCAAGCGCATGCTGCAGTTCCTCGAAGAGGCCGGTACGCGCTATGACCGCGTGGTGCTCGACTGCCCGCCGGTGTCGGCCGTGGCCGATCCGCTCGTCGTCGGTGCCATCAGCGACGGCATCATGTTCGTGACCAAGTTCAACAAGATCCGTCGCGAACACGCCCTGCGCTCGGTGCAACGCGTCCAGGACGCCGGCATCCACATGCTCGGCCTGGTCCTCAACGACATCGATTTCGAGGGCAAGGACAGCTACTACTACAGCTACCACTACTACCAGAACCGCTACTACTCCTCGCACTACCGGAGCTCCGGAGCGGCGGCGGCCACCGCCGCGAACGCGGCGAAGAAGGAAGCGGCCAAGAGCTGAGTCCACTATTTCCCCAACGGGATCCGCGAAAACAACGGCCACTCGGCCGGTGTTTTTTTGTGCCTGATGGGAGCGAAGTCCCGGGTTGGTCGGTGGCCGGGCGCTCGCTCGCGGGGCCGACGCAATCGCTGCAACAGGATGCGGCTCCAATGCGCGGTTATCCTCCTGAGACGAACGGTTGCTGAGCCGCGGCGGCGCGACCGTTCCCCTCCGCCCCTTCAACGGTTCAACGTCTCCCCCGTTCGACCTCCCAGCGGTCAGACCGCATGCCCGGGCTTGCCTGATGGCGCGGCCGTTGCAGACTGACCCCATGGCTGAATTCCCCTTCGCGCGTTCCGCACGCCGCTCCGGCGCCTTCATGCTCCTCCTGGGTGCCTTGTCCCTGAATTTGGTTTTGGGAGAAGTCGGCAAACCCCAGGAGCTGGCACCGGGAGTCTGGTTTCACGAGGGCGACCTTGCGCGGCGCAGCCACTGCAACAATGGGTGGATCGTCTTTCAGGACTACGTGCTGGTGATCGACGCCAATTTCCCCAACGGGGCCGAGGAGGTGCTGCCCAAGATTCGCGCTATCACCACGCTGCCCATCCGATTTGCCTTCGATACCCATCACCACGGGGATCACGCCTACGGCAACCGCACCTTCGTGGAGGCCGGCGCCACGATCGTTGCCCATGTGGGCGTGCTCGAGGAGATGAAGCGGTTTGAAACCGGGTTCTACGGCAAGGAGCCCGGACGCTGGGAAGATTTGGCCAAGTCGCGCCCTGACGTCGCCAAGTCACGACTCGCGCCGCCCACCCTGGTGTTCACGCGCGACCTGGCCTTCGAGGATCGGGGACACCGTGTGGAACTGCAGCATTTCGGCATCGCCCACACGCGCGGGGATGGGTTCGCCTGGCTGCCCAAGGAACGGATTCTCTTCACCGGGGACGCCTGTGTGAACGGGCCCTACAACTACATGGGTGACGGGGATTCCAATGAATGGGTGAAGACCCTTCAGGCCGCCAAGGCGTTGAAGCCCCTCAAGATCTGCCCGGGCCACGGAATGCTGGGGGGGCCGGACGTGTTGGATCATCAAATCGAATTCATCTCCACACTTCGCGAGGAAGTGAAGCGCCGCATCGACGATGGCAAGAAGCCGGCGGAGATCCGCGCCGCCATTCAATCGATCAAGGCGACGCTCCAGGAGAATCCCAACATCGCCAACTACGTCGGCGGCATGTTCACCAATCAGGTGGAGAAGGTGTATCTGGATCTGAGCGGGCAGCCGTTGACCGCCTCTGTTTTGCCGACTCCCGACGAGTTGCGGGGTCTTGCTTCATCGCACCGGCCCGCCGCCGACCGCTTTGCCGGTTTCACGCCCGCCCGGCCCTGAGATCGCGGGCCGATCGGCATCGCGCAGCAGGGCCTCCCAGGTCTCAAGGGAACGCCCCCCGACAAACCGCCGCCGGACCCACCCATCACGATCCAGCAGCACTTGGGTGGGAAGTTCCCCGCCATTGAAGCGACGTCCGATCCGTCGCTCGGCGTCGAGCAGCACCGGGAAACGGATCCGGTGTCGCGCCGCGACGGTACCCACCTTCTTACGGAGGTCCCGCAGGGCCGTGGGATCCAGCGGCGCGTTCGCCGCCTCAGTCCCGTTGGGGGAATCCTGGCAGACACCCAGGATCACCAGGTCCTCGGGATGCCGCTGTTGCAGCGCGTTGAGGACTGGAAACTCGGTCAGACAGGCCGGACACCAGGTGGCCCAGAAATTCAGCAACACCCGCTTTCCCTTGAGATCGGAGCAGCGCACCGGTCTTCCCTGCAGATCCTCGAGGACAATGTCCGCTGACGGCAACCGGTGCGGGGGTTCTGGCGACAGCGCGTTCGCTGAGATCCCAGTTGGGAATCTCGCACGCCATTCCGTGGAGGCCCGCTGAATGGCACTGCGATCCGACTCGGGGATGGCCTGAGCGAGGAGCGAATCGGTGCCGGGCAGAACGCGCGACAACCGGAGCCCCGAGTCGATGCCGGTCCATTGGCGGAGCACCGCGTCGGCCGCCAGGGCCACGGTGGGATCCGAATCTTCGAGGCGCGGCAGTACCCAGCCGAGTTGATTGGTTCCTCCGCGCAGTCGGAGGGTTTGAAGTCCGAGCCGCCTCACCTCGGGATCGGCGTCCTCCAGCACCGATTGAAACACGGGGGCGGAGGCCGGGGAGTTGAAGTCGCTCCAAGCGCCGAGGGCCCGGGTCCGAAGCTCGAGATCGGGATCGACCGCGGCCTCGAGCAGCCATCGCGACCCAACGCGATCCCATGTCCCATCCATGATGTTGCCCGCACGATTCCGGCGCGAGATCCAGTCCAGCAAAAGGGCGCGGCGATGCCCGAGACGGCCGGTTTCCCAGAGTCGCTGCGCCTCGGCTGGCGAGAGATCCTTCAGCGATGTCTCGGTCAGGTCCGACTCGTCGAGGGTGTCCGCGGACAGCGCTTCATGCACCGCCCGGGTATGCATCCAGTGCGGCCGCCGCCACGCGGCCGTGGCGATCGCAATCAATCCAATAGCGCACCAGAGACGAAGTCGCGTGGATGGAGACAGGTTCATCTGGATCAGTCGGGCGGCGGGACAAATCCTTACTCCGCGTGCAGAACACCGTTGCACCCGGGGCCGGTCGCTCCAAGCTTCCGCCATGAATCCGTCCTGGATCCAACGATTCCGGAGCCGCGGCCTCGCCGGCTCGATCTTCGCCCTGAGCCTTTCCCAAAGCCTGCTGCATTCCGAATCCGTGAAATCCGATCCCACCGCCGCCCGTCCAGTCACTCGCAAGGTGGAGCTGGTTGAGACGTATCATGGCACCCAGGTCGCCGATCCGTACCGGTGGCTTGAGGATGACAACGCCGCCGAAACCAAGGCCTGGGTGACCACGCAGAACCAGCACACCTACGCCCACCTCGAAACGCTGCCCCTGCGGAAGCCCCTGCGCGAACGCCTCACGAAGCTCTACAACTTCGAGCGTTTCTCCGTTCCTGCGCACGAGGGTGGGCGATACTTCTTCAGCCGGAACGACGGCCTGCAGAACCAGTCTGTCCTGTATGTGGCCGACCGCCTCGATGCCGCACCCCGGGTGCTGCTCGACCCCAATACGCTCAGCACCAACGGAACCGTGGCGTTGAAGGATTACGCGGTGTCCGAAGATGGACGGCATCTCGCCTACGGGCTGTCGTCGGCGGGATCAGACTGGGAGATCTGGAAGGTGCGAGACGTGGCCACTGGCAAGGACACCGAGGACCGTCTGGATTGGGTGAAGTTTTCCAGCGCCGCGTGGCTCAAGGACGGCACCGGATTCTTCTATTCGCGCTATGACGCCCCGGCCGAGGCGGCGGTGCTTACCAAGGTCAACGAGTTCCAGAAGCTCTACCTGCACACGCTCGGCACGCCGCAGTCCGCCGACCGGTTGGTGTACGAACGCAAGGACAAGCCCAAGTGGGGCTTCAACGGGGCGGTCACCGACGACGGGCGATACCTCATCATCCATGTCCGAGAAGGCACCGACACGAAGAGCCGCGTGTTCTTCCAGGATCTCGCCACGGCGGGCTCACCGGTGGTCGAACTCCTCAACGACTTTGATGCGGCGTACCACTTTGTCGCGAATGAAGGGCCGGTGTTCTACTTCCACACCGATCTCAACGCCCCGCGGCACCGGCTCATCGCCATCGACACCCGCAAACCCGAGCGCTCCGCGTGGCGCGAGGTGATTCCGCAGACGGAGGCCAATCTGACCGGCGTCAGCCTCGTCGGAGACCGTCTGGCCGCCACCTACCTGCGCGATGCGCGGAGCGAGGTGAAGCTGTTTGAGTTGTCCGGAAAACTGGACCGGGCGGTTGATCTTCCCGGCATCGGCAGCGCGGCGGGATTTGGCGGAAAGCGGTCGGACACCGAAACCTTCTACTCGTTCACCAGCTTCACCACACCCGGACGCATCTATCGATACGACTTCAAGTCCGGCACCAGCACGCTCTGGCGTCAGCCGAAGGTCGACTTCGATCCGGACGCCTTCGAGGTGAAGCAGGTGTTCTACACCAGCAAGGACGGCACCCGGGTGCCGATGTTCCTCACCTACAAAAAAGGGCTGAAGCTCGATGGGAGCAGTCCCACGCTGCTGTACGGGTATGGCGGGTTCAACATCTCCCTCACCCCGGCGTTCAGCGTGGCCAATCTCGCCTGGATGGAACTGGGCGGAGTCTATGCCGTGCCCAATCTCCGCGGCGGCGGCGAATATGGCGAGGAGTGGCATCAGGCTGGAACGAAGCTGCGAAAGCAGAACGTGTTCGATGACTTCATCGGAGCTGCCGAATGGCTGATCGCCAATCACTACACGCAGCCGTCGCGGCTGGCGATTTCCGGTGGGTCGAACGGCGGGTTGCTGGTGGGTGCTTGCATGACCCAGCGGCCGGAATTGTTCGGGGCGGCGCTGCCGGCGGTGGGCGTGATGGATATGCTGCGGTTCCAGAAGTTCACCATCGGTTGGGCGTGGACCAGCGACTACGGCTCCAGCGATGACGCCGAGCAGTTCAAGGCGCTCCACGCCTACTCGCCGCTGCACAACCTGAAACCGGGAGTGAAGTATCCTGCGACTCTGGTGACCACCGGAGACCACGACGACCGCGTGGTTCCGGCGCACAGCTTCAAGTTCGCCGCGCGACTGCAGGAAGTTCAGTCGGGGCCGGCCCCGGTGCTCATCCGCATCGAAACCCAGGCCGGTCACGGTGCCGGCAAGCCCACGAGCAAGATCATCGAGGAGGCCGCCGACAAACTCGCCTTCATCGCCGCGCACCTGAACGCGCCGGCAAACCGATAGAGTAGCGACCACCACGACGCGACAGTGGCCCCGGTGGCGCGAGGCTCCTGCCGAAGCGGGTGTGTAGAAGGCGGGTGGAAACGCGCCGGGGCGAGGCGGAACGCGTCCGCCCACCCCGCTCATCCGGAGATTCGCCCTACCGAGTATGAAGCGGCTCCGTCCCAGTCTTTGCCTCTTTGCGCTCTTTGCGTGACCACGCCTTCGCAACCGCATTGGGTCGCGCAAAGACCGCAAAGACGCCAAGGAATCGTCGGAATTCCTCCCGGGGTAGCGCGAGGCTCCTGCCGAGCGGGTGCGTAGACGGCAGGCGGGGGTAACGGCACGGGTGACGGAGCACCGGTTCACCGTGCGCGGATGAGCGCGCACGGTGTATCATGAGAGGCGGTAACGGGCCGAATCAGCGAACGCTCTGCCGAGTGCGACGCCAGAGCCCAAAGCCGGCAAGGCTGAGTCCGGCGACCACGGC
>CANGMO010000054.1 GCA_947454295.1 Verrucomicrobiota bacterium
AGCCGGCACCCGTCGACCTCGCCGCTTGGTGCGAGTTGCGGGTCATCACCACCCAGGGTGACGGCATGTCGGTGAATGCCTATCTGGTCTGGGATGAAGTCACCCGGGAGGCCGCGTTGTTTGACACCGGCTTCGATGCGGAGGCGGTCTTCCGCCTCATCGATGAGAACCAACTGACACTGAAGCACGTGTTCATCACGCATTCCCATCCCGACCACGTGGCGGCGCTGGCGGCCGTCCGGGCCCGTTTTACCAAGGTTCGGGTTCATTCCGGTTCCAAGAACGCCCCGGTGGATCAGCGCATCCGGGCCAATGATTTCATCATGCTGGGCAGTTTGCGGGTGACCAACCGCGACACCCCGGGCCATGCCGAGGACGGCATCACCTACGTGGTGGGCAACTGGCCGTCGGATGCGCCGTTTGTGGCCGTTGTTGGAGACGCGCTATTCGCCGGATCGATGGGCGGCGCGCGGGAACACTTGGAACTGGCGCGGACCAAGGTGCGTGAGCAGATTTTCTCGCTACCGCAGGACACGCTGATCTGTGCGGGTCACGGTCCGCTCACCACGGTTGGCGAAGAAAAGCTCAACAATCCCTGGTTCCCATGAATTTCTCCGGTTCCACACGCCCGGTCATCACCCTGCCCAGCGGGGGAAGGACTCGAATCGCCCTGAGCGCGGGCTTCGGTCTCGTTATGGCCATGAACGTGTGGAACGTAGCCGCCGAGGAAGGAGCGACCAAGGCATCCGGGGCAAAAACGGTCGTGACCACGCAGACCGCGGGCTCCGCTCCGGTGGCCACCGAATCCAGCATTGCTGCAACGCAGGCTGCATTGCAGCGGCGCCTAGGCCGTGAGAAGGAGGCGATGGCGCAGGAACGCCTGAAGCCGACCACGCCCGAGAAACTCATCGAGCGACACGGATTCATCGGCTCCCTCTTCGCCAAGCCCACCCGGGTGAATCCGCTGCAATTGATAAATCCAAAGGCGCCGAAGGAGTACGGTGGCGTTGGAGAACCGGCGGGTGCCTGGTCTTGGAATTCGATGCTCGCTCCCGGGCAGGCACCGCTGCCGCGCGGCTTCGAGGATCCGGTCCGGCACGAGGCCACCGCGGTGTTGGTGGGCGGCAGCTTCCGCTGAGGTAAGCCCGTCGGTGGATTCTTAGGGTTCGGGAACCGGTGCAGCGCCGGGCAGTTCCAGTTCGAGGTAGGCGACGTCGAGCCAGCGGTCGAATTTGTAGCCCACTCGTCGGAAAAGCCCCACCTGCACGAAGCCGAATCGTTCGTGCAGTCGAAGGCTCGCCGTGTTCGAGGCATCAATGGCCGCGATGATGTTGCGAAGGCCGCGAGCGCGAGCCGCGGGGATCAACGGTTCCAGCAGCAGACGGCCGATGCCGCGTCCACGGTGGGAGGCGGCGATGTAGATGGAATTTTCCGACGTGAACCGGAAGCCCATCCGGTCGTGGTACCGATTCAGCGCGCTCCATCCCACGATGGCCTGCTCGCCCGCCTGGGTCGTCTCAACGGCGACGAACATGGCGTAACCGCCTCGTTCATGATCATCGAACCACTGCTGCCGGTGTTCGAGGGACCTTGGCTCGTAGTCATAGGTGGCGGTGGTCGTGAGGACCGCGTCGTTGTAAATCGCCAGGATTCCAGGGCAGTCGGAGCGAACGGCCGGTCGGACTGAAACGAGCTGGGATTCCGGATTCATGAAACGGGAAAGACTGGCGGATTACACGGCAACCGGCGCCTTGATGGCGGGGTGGGGATCGTAGCCGATCAGCTCGAAGTCCTCGAAGCGGAAGTCGTGGATGTTCCGCACCGCCGGATTCAGCTTCATGGTGGGCAGCGGGCGCGGCTCGCGACTCAGCTGGAGGCGAACCTGCTCCTGATGATTCGAGTAGATGTGAAGATCGCCGAAGGTGTGAACGAAGTCGCCGGGCTTTAGTCCGGTGACCTGGGCAACCATCAACGTGAGCAGAGCGTAGCTGGCGATGTTGAACGGAACGCCGAGGAAGAGGTCGGCGCTGCGCTGATACAGCTGGCAGCTTAGCTCGCCATTGCTGACGTAGAATTGAAACAGCGAATGGCAAGGAGGCAGGGCCATGGTGTCGACCTCCCCGGGATTCCACGCCGACACGATCAGGCGGCGTGAATCAGGATTGCGTTGGATCTGGGCAATCACCTGGTCCAGCTGATGAATGCTGCGTCCGTCGGCGGTCTTCCAGTCGCACCACTGGGCCCCGTACACGCGGCCGAGATCACCGGTTTTCGGATCCGCCCATTCGTCCCAGATAGTGACGCCGTGTTCCTGCAGCCAGCGCACGTTCGTGTCGCCGCGGATGAACCACAGCAGTTCGTAGAGGATGGACTTGAGGTGGACCTTCTTGGTGGTGACGAGCGGAAAGCCGTCGGAGAGGCGGTAACGGGTTTGGGCTCCGAACAGGGACCAAGTTCCGGTGCCGGTTCTATCGGCCTTGAAGCGACCGTGGTCGAGCACCTGGCGTAGAAGATCAAGGTAGGGTTGCATCGAGGAAGGGAGGCCGCGTCGCGTCGTCGCGCTCAGCCGTCTAGTTCGTCGGGAGACTCAGGAAAAGGCAAGGTAGATGGCCTTCAGATATTGAAGCTCGGGAATCCGCGTGGGGTGATCACTGGCTGGGCCGGTGGTGCCGAGCTCGGTGAATCCGCGTCGGCTGGCACGAGCAGCGGCCAGCACCGCGCCAAAGAATTCGTCGGTGCTGACGTGCGCGCTGCAGGACGCGGAGACGAGGGTTCCGCCGGGCCGGACGCGCCGGATGGCCGAGGCGGCAAGGCGTCCGTAGGCCTCAATGGCGCGGGCCCGCTCCACCTCGCGCTTCGCCAGCGACGGCGGATCCACCACAACGACGTCGAATGTTCGAGTCGGGCCGTCGGCAAGCCAACCAAAGGCATCGCCTTGCACCTGTTCATACGAGCACGCGGTAACCGCAGGCAGCGACTGATTCAGGGCGAAGTTCCGCCGTCCCGATTCCAGCGCGTGCGCCGAGAGATCCAGGTCCACCACGGAGCGCGCGCCGCCGCGCGCCGCATAGAGACTGAATCCGCCCGAAAAGCTGAAGGCATTCAGGACGTCCCTGCCCGCCGACAACGAACCTACGCGGCGGCGATTTTCCCGTTGATCAAGAAAGAAGCCGGTCTTCTGCCCACGAAAGACATCCGCCTCAAAGCGAATGCCGGTTTCCTGAAACACTACCGGCAGCTCGGTCGCCGCATCGGACGGAGCGAGAACCACGCCCGACTCGTCGAGTCGTGACGCATTGGGAAAGCCGGCGCGAGCCGCGGCCTCTTCGATATTGCGACTCACGCGAAATACCAGCAGCTCGGGCTGAACGGCCTGGTGGATTAATCGGACGATGCGCGTGAGGTGGGGCAGCCACGCAGCGGAGTACGCCTTCAGCACGAAGTGGCCGGCGTAGCGGTCGAGCACGAATCCGGGTAGGCCGTCTCCCTCGCCATTGATGCAGCGATATCCGGTGGTGTCCGGACCGAGGGCCTCCGGGGAACGCAGGGACAGCGCGACAGCGATGCGCTCGTTCCACCACCGGTCGTCGATGGTCACCGGTCGGCCGGAGTGCAGGACCCGGATGCGGATGGGGGATTCCGGATCGTAAAGGCCAACCGCCAGGAAGCGGTCGTTGCGATCAAAGATGACCGCCAGTTCCCCGGCCGAGCCTTCGCGGTTCTGGTCGCGGATGGAGTCGGAATACACCCACGGGTGTCCGCCGCGGACAATCGACTCCGCAGTCGGGCTTACGCGCAGACGGAGTCTGGGCGTCGGGGCGGCCGGGGGCTGGGGAGCGCATTCCATGCGCGGAGAGCCTGACACGTGCCGCCTGCCGATTCCGATGCGAAACCGCGTCGATCCGATTCCGAATTACAGAATGTTGGCGGCGAGTTCGGCGAGATCGCTGCGTTCGCCGTGCGACAGCTCGACGTGGGCCGCGATGGGCTGGTCGCGGAACCGGTTCACCACATAGATGAAGCCATTGGAGGCGGCGTCCACGTAGGGATTGTCGATCTGGTAGGGATCACCGGTCAGGACGATCTTCGCGCCGTTGCCGACGCGGGTGAGGATGGTCTTGGCCTCAAGCGGCGTGAGGTTCTGCGCCTCGTCCACGATCACGAACTGATTGGCGATGCTGCGGCCGCGAATGTAGCTCAGAGCTTCCACGACCAGCGTGCCGTTGCGGAGCAGATCAGCGCTGCGGGCGCCCTCGCGACCCATGTTGAGATCGCCGAGCATTTCCAGCGCGTCGTGGATTGGCTGCATCCAGGGACCGAGCTTCTCCTCGAGCGAACCCGGAAGGAAGCCCAGCTCCTTGCCCATGGAAATCGTGGGTCGTGCCACCACCAGGCGGCGGAACTCGCGGTCACTCACCGTGCGCTTCAGTCCCGCGGCGAGCGCCAGCAGCGTTTTGCCGGTACCGGCCTTGCCCATGAGGGTCACCAGCTTGATCCGCTCGTCGAGCAGCGCATCGAGCGCAAAGTGCTGCTCGCGGTTGCGAGGCTTGATCCCCCAGATGTTCTGGCAGTCGTGCAGCGGCACGACCTGTTTGCCGCTCGCGTCGACGCGTCCCAGCATGGTGCGCTTGGGCTCGGTATCGCCGATCACCGTGCAGTATTCGTTGGGCGACCGCTTGGGTCCCGCCGGCAGCGGCAGCACGCCGTTCGAGCGGAATTCGCTCAGGCGCGCGGACGGTCCCGAAAGATCGAACATGCCGGTGTAGAGATCCTGCAGATTGACCCGGTCGGTCTCGTAATCCTCGGCGGGCAGGCCATACACATCCGCCTTGAGCCGGAGATTGATGTCCTTGGTGACCAGAATGGTCGGTGTGGCGGGCTCGCTCTTCCGCACGGCGAGCGCCAGGGCCAGGATGCGGTTGTCCACCGATCCCGGAAGGGCCGGCAGGGTCGCGCCGGTGAGCGATGGATCCAGGTTCAACCGCTGACCAAAGATGATCCGCAGACGGCCGCCGCTCTCCAGCGATACGCCCTCGCTCAGCGACCCATGCTTTCGCAGCTGATCGAGAATGCGGGAAATCGAACGGGCGTTCTGTCCGCGCTCCGAGGTCTCGCGCTTGAACTTGTCGATCTCCTCCAACACCTCGATGGGGAGCAGGACGTGGTTGTCCTTGAAATTGAAAACGGCGTCGGGGTCGTGGAGGAGGACGTTGGTGTCGAGGACGTAGTTCTTAACCTTCGGAACAGCCGCGTTGCCGGCGGCGGAACGGGTGGATTTGCGGGGTTTTGCCGTCCCGGAGGAGAGAACGGCGCCGGTCGAGTCCAGCACGTTGTCGAGCACGGAAAGACGGTTGCGGAGGAACCGAGCCGAGACAAGTGGATTTCGGTGACGAAAGTGAAAAAGACACAACAGATGGGGGGTGACACCTCATCAACCCACAACCGGCAGGTTTATCGACTTCCGTTCCGATCCGCCTCGGTACGCGAAAGCGGTGGGGGTGCGTTGAGCTTCAGGTACAGCCATTTTTCCAGCGGCCGGAGGGGCCCGAGCCAGGGATAAAACGGCGAGTACAAGAGACGGAGTCGGACCAGCGACAGCAGCATGTTGAGCGAGGTCCGGAAGTTGAACACCACGTGCGAACCCGTCTGATCATGCCAGCGAGTGGGGATTTCCTGAATGGTGAATCCGGCCCGCTTCAGCGAGTAGAGGAGATTCACATCAAACGCCAGGTCCGCGAGCCGGAGGTGACTGTGGATTGCTTCAATGGCCGGTCGCCGCATCACCTTGGCCCCGCATTGCGTGTCGCGAATCCCCATCCAGAAGAAGCCTTCGACAAACAGGTGGAACAGCCGACTGGCAAATCTGCGTTTGCCGGGTTGGGCGTGGGTGATTTCAGCACCCTCAAGCCAGCGGGATCCGATCACGGCATCGGCCCCCCCGGGCGTCGAGGCACGCTGAACGAGGTCGAGCAGCGCGTCAGGGGGCGTGGCGCCGTCGGCGTCGACGTACGCAATAAGATCCGCCGTGGGAGCGAGTTTGAGGCCCTCAATCAGGGCGCCGCCCTTGCCGATAGGGGCGGGGAACTCGAGGTGCTCGATGCAGCGGTGACGGGCTTCCGCGGCCCGAACCACTCCCAGTGTGTTGTCCCGGCAGCCATTCAACACGACCACGATGCGCAGCGGTCCTGGATGCCCCGCGGGAAGTTGGGTCGCGTAGCGTTCGAGGACGGGGCCGATGCGCTGCTCCTCGTTGTACGCGGGGATCAGCAGCAGGAGGCTGGGGGCTGGAGCCGACACAGTTTTCCAAACCATTGGCGTTTCCGGCCGGGCCTTCAAGCGCGCGACGTCGTCGCGACGGCATTCTGGTCCCCGTTCGATGCGGCACCTTGGCTCTTGAACCGGTTCCCGCCCCCGCTACCGTTGGTCGAGATGAACTGGAAGCGTTTCCTGCTCGCGGTGTCGCTCGCCTCGGTGCTGATCAGCCCGGCCCGTGCGGTGGAGTTGCTCAACGGGCTTGCCGCCATTGTGAACGATGCGGTGATCACGGTCGACGACGTCGAGGCCTACACCGACAAGGCGGTGCGCACCGCCGCACGTCAGCTGTTGCCACTGGGCAAGGAGGCGGAGTTCGAGCGCCGACGCCAGACCATCCTCCGCGACGGATTGGAACAGCTGGTGGAGCGTGAACTCATCCTCCATGAGTTCAAAACGGCCGGATACAATCTTCCCGAGACGCTGATCGACGATGTCGTGAACTCGCGCGTGAAGGAGGAGTTCGGTGACCGGCTCACCTTGACGAAGACCCTTCATCTGCGGAATCAAACCTACGAAAGCTTCCGCAAGGATGAGCGCGATCAGTTCATTGTGGGCCAGATGACCCTCAAGAACATCAATCAGAACCTCTTCATCTCGCCCAAGAAAATCGAGCGCTACTACGCGGAGAACACGGACCGCTATTCGATCGGCGATCGCGCGAAGGTGCGGATGATCCTTCTGGAAAAGAGCCGTCATGCGGCCGGCGAACCTCGGAAGATTGCCGAGGCGGTTCGCGCCCGAGCGGTGGCGGGTGAGGATTTTGGAAAGCTGGCCGACGAGGCTTCCGATGATGCGCGGCGCTTCAAGGGCGGTCTGCGCGGCGATCAGGGGTGGGTGGAAAACAAGGACAGCGACCTGCGCAAGGAGCTGCGTGATTTCGCCTTTCCCGCCAAAGATGGGGAGGTCAGCCCGGTGATTGAGACCGACGGGGCCGTCTTCCTCGTAAAGGTCGAGGGACACGAGGCCGGACACGTGCGACCGCTGTCAGAAGTTCGCGGCGATGTGGAGTCCACGTTGCGCAGCTTGGAGCGCGAGCGGCTTCGCAAGCAGTGGATCGGCCGCCTGCGGGCCAAGGCGTTCATCCGCTTCCCGGGACAGGGCTGAGCTGGCTCACTCCATCCCAGAAACGAAAAAGGCGGCGCCGTTCGGGCGCCGCCTTCTCGTTTTGAAGGTCAATCAGGCGAGCACTTCGTCGGCGCGGAAGAAACGGCGAACTTCGAGTTCGGCATTCTCCACAGAGTCCGAGGCATGGCAGATGTTGCGCATGCTGTCGGTGCCGAGATCCCCACGGAGCGTTCCCTTCGGAGCTTTGCGGGAATCGGTGGGTCCGAGGAGCTGACGCACTTCGGCGACTGCATTCGGACCGCTCAGGATGGCGGCGAGGACAGGACGCGAGGACATGAATTCCACGATCTCGGGAAAGAACGGCCGATCCTTGATGTGGCTGTAGTGTTCAGCCAGCAGAGCGGGCGTGAGGCGGAGCATCTTGGCGCCCGTGACGTGGAGGCCGGCGGCCTCGAATCGTGCGAGGACAGTGCCGATGAGGTTCTTTTCGACACAGTCCGGCTTGCAGAGAATGAGAGTACGTTCCATCTGGTCGGTGAGACCTGCCATAGAGCGGGTTCGAGGTAAAGCCTCAGTTCCCGGAAATCTGGGACCTCAACAGCAGATTCAACGCAAAGAGCACGATCATCGCAAGGCACGCAGCAACCTTGGCTGCCGTTCCGGCAAACAACCCGAGCAGGGCGCCCACGCCCGCCTTTCCTGCGCTCTTCCATTCCCGGCCACCGAGCACTTCGGCAAGGACGGCACCCACCAGCGGCCCCAGGATCAATCCGAGTGGTGGCAGAATGAAGAGTCCGAAAAGTGCCCCAAGGCCGGCCCCAAGAATTCCGCGCCAAGTGGCTCCGAACCGGCGCGCCCCGATGGAGGTTGCCGCGAAATCGAGCACCATGGATGCCGCTGTCAGAAATCCCAGGGCGATCACCACCCACCACGCGACGCCACGATCCCCGAAGTACAGTCGATGCCCGAGTGCTGCCGCAAAAATCAGCGGCGGCCCGGGAAGGCCGGGGACGACCGCACCGATCAATCCGAGCAACATCACCACCAGGACCAGCAGGAATCCGGTGGCTTCAACAGCGGTCATCGTGATGGGCTCTGCCCCGCGGTGTCAGCCGTGGTTGCAAACCAGATCGCGATCGGGATCGATCCCCCAACGGCGGCCGATCTCTTCGAGTTCCGGCGTGACGCCCCACTGATCTGCCACCGGGGCGCTGGTGTGGGAGCGGTTGGCCCCCTTGAGGTGCATGCATCCGCGATTGTCCCCCACCCGGCCGATGAGCTCGACCTCTTCGGGCGTTAGCGTGACGTCCCGCAACGCAGCGAGTTCATCCACTTTAGCTTCGATGGACTTGCAGCCAGCGCCGACTTCCTGGATCAACGTTGGAACCACCGATTTGACCGGCGCGTGCGCAAGATTCCAGGCGCACGCGAGCTGGAGCAGGGTGATCCCGTGACGGTCAGCAATGGAACGGATCTGATCCAGCTTCAGATTGCCCGCCTCGACCCAGCCAGCAGGCCGGAAGGTCCGGTGATCGCCGTAACCAAACTCGTGACCCGGACGCACGTCATCGTGGAACAGGCCGCCGAAATCCACCACGCGGGTGAGCAGGCGCACGTCGTTCTTCACCGCGGCGGGAATCAGCAGCGATCCGGGCCAGGGTTCGAACGGGTTGAGGATGATCATCGCCCAGTCGATCAGGGGGCCAAAGCGCTCGAAGCACTGGATCAGATCGAGCGTGAATCCATTCGCAGGTCCGGGTGCAACTCCGAGCAGCGACGTCAGCTTGTCGTCGACCAGGGACTGCATGGCCTGCCAAACCCGGGCGTCCGAGTACCCGATGGAATCGGGGTTGTGGAGCATCACGAGGTCGAAGTGATCGGAGCCGCAACGCTCGAGGGACTTCTCCGTAGCCATCTTTAGGTATTCTCGATAGCCCGCCGGTCCGCGGAGTTCAGGGTTGGTGAAGCGAGGGTAGCCCTTGGAACCATCGCGCTTTCCCGTGTAGAAATCGTGGCCCACCGCGCCTACCAAACAATAGGAATCCCTGGGAATTCCCTTCAGTGCTTTGCCGAGAAACTCGTCTGCTGTCCCGTTACCGTAAACGTCGGCGGTAATGAAGGTTCGAATGCCTTTTTCGTAGGCTCGTTGGGCGGATCCGATCCAACGAGCTTCGTCGAGGGATTCGCCGAAATGCATGAAACGGCCCCCATTCCAGGTTCCGAACGCGGTCTTGGTCACATCCATAATGCAGTCAATTTGATTCCTTAACCGTAGCGGGTCCCGGGCAGGTGCGGCAACCCGGCAGTTGCCGGGATGTGGCCGAATGTTGGCGGGAGCAACGTGTGAGTCGACTGCGCATAACT
>CANGMO010000055.1 GCA_947454295.1 Verrucomicrobiota bacterium
GGCTCCGGAGTCCGCAGGGGCAAAAATGCAGGCGAAACCGCGGAATCCGGCGAAAGCATGCCGGGTGGATTTCCCGGGGCAATCCCGGATCGAACGCGACACCGGATCAGCAAAACGCCCCGTCACCTGGGGCGACGGGGCGGAAATCAGGCGCGTAGCCGGCCGTTCAGCGGGTGCTGCGGCGCAGGCGACGGAAGCCGGCGAAGCCCGCCAGCGCGACGCCCGTGGCCATCGCCCACTCACCGGGTTCCGGCACGGCGTTGAGATTGTAACCGATGGCGTCGAGCAACTGCAGCTCGGCACTGCTCACGGCCATGCTGGTGGCGGTGTTCGAATCCCCGGAGTTGTCTTGCGGCGCCGCGGGGAACGATCCGTTCGCCGCCCAGTCGCCGTAGTCGCCACCGTTGGGAAGATTGTTCCATTCCTGGATATTGGACGCGAACGGGCTGATGCGGAAATACGCCTTGTTGTTCGGATCACTGCCACCGTTCGTCGTGAAGGTGCGGGCACCGGCCGCGGTGTAGCGGAAGAGGTCCGACGGCATGATGGTGGCTGGCAGGGTTCCGCCGCCGTTGGGGAGATTGCTGGAGGTTCCGAGCACTTCATTCACCTCGTGCTGGATCACGCCGAGCAATCCCGCAGGGTTCGACTCGTAGGTGGTCTTGTTGAACGTCACCGTTCCGTAGCTCGCCTGCGAGGATCCCAATCCCAACGCAAAGGCCAGTGCCTGCGGCACGGAAATGTTCACCGCATTGACCACCGGGTCATTGGGTCCCGCCCCCAGGTTGGCCACCACGGTCGCGTCGTTGGCGCCTGACTGCCCGGCTTGAAGTTTCCCGAGGTAGCTGCTGAAGCTGTAGTCAACCACCCCATAGGAGCTCTGCGCCCCGCTGATCGCGTTATCCAGCTTGAAGGTGATGGGGATGGTCAGGTTGTCCGCCAAGCTGTAGGAATAGATCGCAATGGCGCTTTCCACCGTGCTTTTAAGTGCCGCGAAATTCGGGCTGCCGCTGAACGAGACGTCGTAGCTGGGTTGAATGACCACCGCTGCATGCATCAAAACAGGCGAGGCGGCCAGAGCCAGTACGACCAAGGAGCGACGGGAGGGGGACAAGTGGGACATGGTAAAATTAGTTACGATCCATTCCTAACAACACTTAAGAACTATCCTAGGGGGTTCTGTAACCCTAGGAAAAAGTGAGGCGGTGCACCTTTTTGTGCAGGAGCCTTCAGCGTACACCGAGCCGTAAGGGGTCTATCGGCTGACCAGGGGATCGACTTGAACCCGGTAAAAGCGATTGGCGACGGCGGGGTCGAGCACCAGCCCGTTGGTGGACGCCGCGACCGACGCGGAGAGGGTCTTCCACGCAGGGGGAAAGGCTTCCGTATACTCCACGCGATTGGTCCGGCCCGGCGCCGCGACCCACCGGATTTCATGGCCACCATTCGAGGCGGTGGCGATGCGCACCCGCAGGAGCGTCACATCCACCCACAGCACGTTGCGATAGAGACCGGCGATGGAGGACTGGTCCACCGTGGTCACCGGGATCACCGGACGCGGTCCGGACGCAAAGGGCAGATTGGGATCGAACAGGATGATCAGTCCGTTGGTATCCCGCTCGGCGCTGGAAACGAATTGATTGAACGTCTGCAGCACGGAGAGGCCCGAGATGACCTTTCCGAATACGGGGTAGCCGCCATTGATGGTCTCGAGCGCCGGACTGTTCGTCCCCAGATTGAAGAACCACTCACCGGTGATCGGCCGGGGACCGTTCTCAACCAATCGCCCCATGGCCAGGGTGCCGAAGAGATTCGACACCACCGTCCCGGTGCGCACCTCGTTGGGAACGGCGGGCAGGTGGACGATCGGGGCAAAGTCCGCTGTGCGCAGTCCGCGATTGATCTCCTTGTACGCCCCGCCGCTCGCGATGAATCCGGGGACCAGGTAGTGAATGAACGAATCCTGATACAGCCCCGCCTCCACGTGCTGCAGGAAGTTCAGGACGGTCAGCGGCTTTTCAGCGTCCAGCAGCTCCACCTCGATGTCACCAATCGGCGTGCGAAATTGAACATCGGTGCCGGCAAGCAGGGCGCGGGTGCCGAGTCCTAGCCAGAGGAGCAGGACTCCGATGCAAACTCGAGTGGCGTGCGGGAAGAGTAGAATCATGGGGTACGGGAAGGGATGGAACCCGGTGCCCAGAGGGCGACGACCTCGCGCCACCAAGCCACCGGTCGTGCGAGGGCGCCATTGTGATCCACGCCGGGAAGGACCCAAAGTCGCTTGGGTCCTGCATAAGCCTCGTGGAGGTGGAGGCCCCGCTGTGGAGGGATCACCTGATCCGCGCCCGCGACGCAAAACGCCGCCGGACCATGAAAACCGCGGAGCCAGTCCTCAGCCGGGAACCGATCCAGCAAAAGCAGCTCCACGGGCAGCCAGGGCATCTGGTGTCGCGCCACGCGCACCAGCCGATCGTAAGGAACCAGACAGCAGATCCCCTGGACGCGGTCGGGATGATTCCCGGCCAGCCACGCGGCCGCGCCGGTTCCGAGCGATTCCGAAACCAGATAGACCGGCACTCGCGCCGGAAGCGTCGCAAACGCCTCATCGGCCGCGGACAGGAAGGCGTGCTCCGAGGGCGAGCCCGGTCGATCGCCGTAGCCCGGGTATTCGAGGATGTACACCGGCAGCGGAAACGCCTGCTGAAGTGGATCGGCAAGGTACTCGCGTCCAACCGCAGACCCGGCATTGCCGTGGAGAATCAACACCGCACCGGGACGCGCGGTGGCGGAGCCGATTGACGCCGCGCGCCACCAGCCGATGCGCAGTCCGGCTGCATTGGTCCACGGAAGGAAGCCCCGATCTGCAGCCATGCGTTGCAGAACTGGGGAGGAAAGCTGCTCCGGGCGAAAGACCAGGGAGCGCTGGTTCCAGGCGACAAGGAGGCAGATCCCGAGATACGCCAACCCCGCGATCCGGAAGATCCGCCAACTCCATCGTCGGAAGGGCGCGGCGACGGTGGACGGCATCCCGGGCATCGTGGGTGGCGGGGAACTACGTCGCCTTCTCCCCGGCCGCGGGGCCGGGATCGGTACCGTCGACTGGGACAACGCGGCCGGCCTTGATCTGATTGAGCGCCACCAGGGCCGCGGCGCTTTCCGCCAGCTTCTTGCTGCGACCCGTGCCGCGGGCCAGCTCGACGCCGGCGTGATACACCGCGCACTCGAAGCGGCGGTCATGATCCGGTCCCTCCACCGCGATCTGCTCGTAGCTCGGCGGATTGGGGGAATTCGCCTGGAGAAGTTCCTGCAATTCGCCCTTCGGATTCTCCAGATTGGGCAGTTCGCCCAGCTCCCCGAACAGACTGCGGAACAGCTGAAGCACGAGGGCCTGCGCGGCCACGTACCCGGCATCCAGGAACACCGCGCCCACGACCGCTTCGAAGGCATCGGCAAGCGTGGAATTGCGGGTCCGGCCGCCACTGGAATCCTCACCGCGGCTCAGAATCAGGAAGCGTCCCAGGTTCAGTCGGCGCCCCTGCTCCGCCAGCGAGGCGCGATTCACCAGCTGGGCGCGGGCCTGGGTCAAGGGGCCTTCACCATGGGTGGGAAACCGTTCGTACAGCTCGTTGGTGAGCACCAGCTGAAGCACGGCGTCCCCGAGGAACTCGAGTCGCTGATTGTGCTGCTGCAGATGGCCGACCCCGGCCTCATGAGCGAGGGACGGATGCGTGAGGGCCAGGATCAGCAGCTGCCGATTCCGGAATTGGTGGCCCAGGGCGCTCTCAAGCTCGACGGTGGAAATCATGCGCGGATCTCAGCTCTGAGCACTTTCGGGCACCGGATCCGCCGCCACCGCAGCCGGCGAATTGGTGTCGACATCGGGCGCCTCGGCGGTCAGTGACGCCACCTCGCTGGGGGCATTGAACGGCTCCTCCACGGGGACGGGTGCGTCGGAAGGCAGACCGTGCTCCAGCAGGCTCGCCACGTCGCGCTGCACGGCCTCCAGCTGCTCCAGGTGCAGGTCGGGATCGGTGATGACGAACACGTCGCCGGTCCGCCCCTGCTCATAGACAAACACACGGCGGCCGTTTTCGCGGAGCTGCTGCTTCACCTTGAGGATTCGCTTGCGCTCCAGCATGACCGCCAGGATGTAGCAGGCCGGCGCGTGCCGCTCGTCGCGGCGCTCCACCAGCTTGCGCAGCAGAGTCTCGGCGTCGCCCTTGGCGATCGCCTCGGGAGGAGCCGGGGGCGGGGCGTGATAGACACCCTTCCAGTGCGACACCAGCCCGGCTCGGGCCAGAATCTCGGCGCCCTGCGCCTTCCAGCCCTCTTCACTCAGGTCCAGCCGTTCGAACAACGGCCCCGCCGTCACGAGCACCGTGTGACACGGCTCGCCGTCGGCAAAGGTTCGCCCGGTGGCATGACACACATGCGCCCGGCTTTGGATGTTCCATTCCAGCATGACTGATGACTCGCGTGATCGACCCCGCAACCTCCCGGGCAGATTTGCCCGATGCAGCAGGGACCTTTGGAGTATCGGCAAGGATGGGGCGACTTCAACCCGCATTTATCGGAGTGATTCCCGGAGTTGAATCCGCGCTCGACCGCGATAGCCTTCGGCGACTCCCCAATCTGAGGAACGCATCCCGACCATCCCCAACCCAGTCGCGTTTCCTCCCATGACACCACCCGAGACACCTGCCTCATCCGACGGCACTGGAAATCTGGAGCCGGTGTATCAGGTGTCGATCGACGGAAAAACCATCGGTCCGCTTCCGCTGTCCGAAGTCGTGGAAGGCATGCTTTCGGGGCGGTTCTCACCGGATTTGTGGATCTGGGAGGAGGGATGGCCCGAGTGGCGGCCGCTGCGGGAGGTGTTTCCCGATTGCGTCCCGCTGCCCGCCGTCCGCGCCGCAGCGCCGTCATCCAGTACGGCAACATCTCGGGACCCCGGTCTGTTCAACGCCCTCGCCTATCCGCTGGCAGGTGACGGCGCGATCATGCTGGCCGCAGGGACGGTCTTCTTCACGCTGCTGATGGGCGGGACCATGCTGGCGCCCCGGGCGTCGATTCTGCTCGGCGTGTTCTGCTTCGGATACCTGCTGGTGGCCCTGCAGAACATCGTTCAAACCAGCGCCTACGGGGAACCCAGGATGCCCGCCTGGCCAGCCTTCGAATCGGCCACCTGGTTCGCCGAACTGCTCCACCCCTGCCTGCTCTGGCTCGGCACGCTCGCGCTCTGCCTTGGTCCGGGCTACGCAGTGCTTTCCGTTTACGGCGACGCCAGGGACACCACCGTCATCGGATTCGGGTGGGCACTGCTGATCGGCGGCGCCGTGTATCTGCCCATGGCTCTTTTGGCCGTGGCCATGACCGATTCCTTTGGAGGACTGGATCCCCGTCTGGTGATTCCCTCGATTCTCGCCATTCCGGGGCGATATCTCCTCGCCCTGATGCTGCTAGGTGCCATGACGGCCATGAGCCAGGCGGTTCACGCCGGACTCGATCGCCTGCATCTGGGGCTGTTGGGCGCGCTTCCGAACGGGTTTCTGACCCTGTACATTGCGGTGGCTCAGGCCCGCATCCTCGGATTGATCTACCACACCAATCGCGATCGGTTCCGGTGGAGCTGACCCCATGCACCGACCGCGCAAACGGGCGCGTCATGGACTTTGTCCCACGCCACCCCTAGGCTTGGCTCCATGATACACGTCGGCATCGGATACGATGTCCATGCGCTGGTAGAAAGCCGCAAGCTGGTGCTCGGCTGCGTCGAGATCCCGCACACGCGCGGTCTTGACGGCCACAGCGATGCCGACGCGCTGGCCCACGCCATCACCGACGCGGTGCTGGGGGCGATTGGCGAAGTCGATATCGGCCACTTTTTCCCCAATACCGATCCGCGCTGGAAAGGCGCTCCCAGCCGCGTGTTCCTGGAGGAGTCGGCGCGACAGGTGAAGGCCCGCGGCGGGCGCATCGTGAACATCGACGCCACCGTGATCGCCGAGCAGCCCAAGATTTTCCCGCACCTCGCCCAGATGAAGGAGCGCGTGGCGGCCGCCCTCGGCCTGCCCGTCACCAAGGTGGGCATCAAGGCCACCACCAACGAGCGCATGGGCTTCCTTGGACGCGAGGAAGGCATCGCCGCCATGGCCGTTGCCAGCGTGGATCTGCCGGAGTGACTCTTTAAGGACCCCATGGGATCGAAATCAGAAATCGGATGGACCACCCCCGGCGAGGACGGCGTGAAACGCCACGTCTACGCGCATCGCACCGGCAAGAAATGGGAGTTTTTCGAGCGCCCCAAGCGCGCGGGGAAGGACATTCAGTGGATTGAAATCAAGGAGCCGGCGCTCAGCGACTGGCTTGATCTGCTCGAATGCGTGGAGCGACGCGCCGCGCGCGATTTGCACCCGCCCGAATTTGTCGAACAGCTCCGGCGGGTCATCCGCGAGAAGTGTCCGGATCATCGATTCTGACCGCCGGGCTGCCGCCCGATTCCCCCCATGCGCCCCCTCGTCCTCGTCAGTCCCAGTATCGCGGCGGCCGGCGTGGAGATGCCGGATCCCTCGATCAGCGTGGCGGGAGCCTACCTGGAGTCGGTGATCCGCGCCGGCGGCGTGCCCGTAGCGTTGCCCCTTTCCGATGACCCGGCCCTGATCGCCGACGCGGTCGCGCAGGCGCACGGGCTGCTGCTCACCGGCGGAGAGGACATCGAGCCCACCCTGCATCGCGCCTCGGTCAGCGACGCGCTGCGCGCCACCTGCTTTCTGGATCACCCGACCCGCGACTCCATGGAGCTGGCGCTCATCCGCGAGGCGTTCCGGCGGCAGATGCCCGTGTTCGCCATCTGCCGCGGGCATCAACTCGTGAACGTCGCCCTCGGCGGTTCCCTGTACGTCGATCTCCCCAGCGAGCGACCGGGCGAAGTGCAGCACAATCAGGTGGCCCGTCGATTTGAGGCGGTGCATCGCGTCCGCATCGAACCGGACTCCACCTTCGCCCGCCTCGTGGGAGGCGCAGAACTCGGCATAAACTCCACGCATCATCAGGCGGTGAACCAGCCCGCCCCCGGACTCCGCGCGGTGGCCCGGGCCGACGACGGCGTTGTTGAAGCCATGGAGTGGGACGCGACCACCGCCGCCTCCAACGGCTGGTTCCTGTCGGTGCAGTTTCATCCCGAGCGACTCGCACCAACCCTGGCCGCGCATGCGCGACTGTTTGAGGGTTTCGTCGCCGCCTGCCGCGCCGGCATGCCGGGACGCATCTCCTCCCCAACCTCCTGACCTCATGCCCCTGCGCCGCACCGTTCTCACCCCCTTGGTGCGCCGCACCTGGATCGATCTGCTCGCCTGGATGAGCCTCGTGGCGTGGAGCGTCGGTACAGCATCGAGCGCGGAGTCCGCCAAGCCGGTGGCCGTACCGGATCCCATTTACGAAGTGCGTCCCGGCTCATTCGACGGGATCGGAAAATGGTTTTTGGGCCGCGAAATCGCCCACTTCATGTCGCACCAGGGCGCCATGTGGCTGGAGCGGCCGGAGCGCGAGGAGGAGGAGCAGCCCACCCGGCTCATCGAGGCACTGAAACTCAAGCCGGGCGAAACGGTCGCGGACATCGGTGCCGGCAGCGGATACCTGACCTGGCGCATGGCCAAGCGAGTCGCGCCCGGCGGACGCGTCTATGGCAACGACATCCAGCCCGAGATGCTGGCCATCCTGCGCACCAACGTCCTCGCCCACGGCGTGACCAATGTGATCGCGGTACAGGGAACGGTCCTCGATCCGAAGCTCCCGCCCTCCAGCATCGACCTGGCGATCTTCGTCGACGTCTATCACGAGTGCGATCACCCATATGAATTCATCAGCGCCCTTTGTGGTGCGTTGAAGCCCGGGGGCCGGCTGGTGTTCGTGGAGTATCGCGGCGAGGAAGCCTGGATCCCCATCAAGGCCCTCCACAAAATGACCGAGGCCCAAGTGCGCAAGGAGATGTCCCTCCATCCGCTGGAGTGGGTGGAGACGCTCCACTTCCTGCCCCGCCAGCACATCCTCATCTTCCGCCGGAAACCCTGAACTGCGGAACTCCGGCTTTCGGTGGTCACTCGATCCCCTAAGTCCAGAGAGTGTGTGTCACGCAAAGGCCGCTAAGACGCAAAGAGATGGGCGGTGGGATAAGCCGCGGTGTTCCGGCTTCGAAATCAGGGATCCTCTGGTTCGTGCAGCCCGTTAGCGATTCGATGAATCCCGTCTTTGATTCGAGGCGATCCAAAATTGATCAACAGTCCCAAGCGTTTCCCTGACATCTTTAGATAGGTCAAAACCTGTTTGGAGCATACCGCGGGCATGGTTTCCAACGACTTGATTTCGATGAGGACGCAATCCTCAACCAGGATGTCGGCGCGAAATCCCTCTGAAAATCGAACGCCTCGGTACACGATCGGAACGGGTTTCTGGCGTTCAACCCTGAACCCGGCTCGCTCAAGCTCGTGCGCCAGCAACAGTTCATAGACCGACTCCAGCAAACCCGGGCCCACTTCAACGTGGATTTTGAAAGCACGATCGACGACCACCCTCGCAATCTCGTTTTCAGTCATGACCCCAATTGGCTTCTCAAAGGCTGTCGAATCCCGAAACGTGCAACAACCTGTGCAGTAGGTGCTCATCACGAAGTCCGATCGAATTTCTCGACGCTTTTGCACCTTTGCGGACTCAGCGTAATCTCCGGTCAGTCAGCACTGGTGAAGAGTGGGTCACGCAAAGGCTGCTAAGACGCTAAGGAAAATCAGTGGATCAATTTAGGAGCGACGGGATGTGTGGACTCGAAAACGATCCTTTCTGCGCAATCGGCTCTCTCTGCCCGTCTTTGCGTCTTGGCGGCCTTTGCGTGACCTCCCTCCCGTCAGCAATCTGCTGGGCAAACAGGGACGCCTTTCGTTTCTGGGTTTAACTGGTCCCCGGTTCTCCCCTACCCTTTGCCCATGAAGAAACCGCACTGGCAGGGCGTGTTCCCGGCCATCACCACGCAGTTGCACAAGGATGGATCCCTCGACATTGACGCGACCGCAGCCCACGCCGATGCGCTGATCCAGTCCGGCGTCTCGGGAATCGTCTTCCTCGGATCGCTGGGCGAGAACCAGACGCTCACCGGCGAGGAAAAGCGCACCCTCATGGGCGAGATGGTGAAGACGGTGTTCGGACGCGTGCCGGTGCTCAGCGGCGTCGCCGAGAGCAGCGTGGCCGAGGCGGTCCGCTACGCGCGCGATCTCGAAACCCTCGGCGCCGACGGCTACATGCTGATGCCGCCGATGATCTACAAGTCCCCGGATCCCCGGGAGTCCCTGTACCATTTCAAGACGGTCGCCCGCTCCACGGGATTGCCGGTGATGATCTACAACAACCCGATCAGCTACGGCCACGACATCACTCCCGAGCTCTTCGCCGAGCTCGCCTCGGAAAAGAATTTTGTCGCGCTGAAGGAAAGCTCCGGCAACCCGCGTCGGATCACCGACCTCCACCGCGTGGTGGGCGACCGGTACGCGCTGTTCACCGGCGTGGATGACCTCGCCCTCGAAAGCGCCATCCTCGGCATCGACGGCTGGGTAGTCGTCGGTCGGGAAGCCACCGCCACGCAAACAGAAGCACCCAATGCTTGACCCTTTCGGCTATCCTCTCACCTTAAACCCAAGCGAGTCGGGGGTTTGTGGGGACCTACAA
>CANGMO010000056.1 GCA_947454295.1 Verrucomicrobiota bacterium
CCTTCACGCGGCGGCGCACATGACGCGCGCGCTCGGAATCGGTCATGAGGCCGCACGGCGCATTCGGATGCTTCAGCGAAAACTCCACGCCGAGGAAGATCGGCTTGGTGGTGAAAAGGCGTTCCTGCACCCGGACCGCCTCGGCGAACGGTTCCTTCCCCTGCTCCGCCGCGGCGGCCATGAGGGTGAGCAGCGCGCTCCAATCCACCATGCCGCTGCGGGCCAGTTGCGCGGCATGACCGTCGCGCAGGCGCACCTCGTTGGCGCTGACCAGCACGTAGCCGGATTCATCGAGACCGCGACGTCCGGCGCGTCCGAACATCTGCAGGATCTCGTCGGGCCGCAGCGGAATCTCCTGGCCGTCGCGTCGATAGGTGCCGGCGGTCAACGCCACACTGCGCAGCGAAAAATTGATGCCCGCAGCCAGGCCCATGGTGGCGACCACCACGCGCAATTGTCCGGCCTTGGCCAGCGGTTCGATCACGCCGGCGCGCGCCGCGTAGGCGAGTCCGCTGTGATGATAGGCCACGCGCGACTTGAGCAGCCGGGCGAGATGATCGCCCACGATGCGCCGCTGCGCCTCGCTCAGCACGAGCGGATTCGGATTGGGCAGTTCGCGCGCGAGTTCGGCGGCGATGGCCTCGGCGTTGGCGCGACGCGGTGCGAACAGCAGGATCGGCCCCAGACTCTCGGCAAGCGCCTTGGTGCAGAAGCGCGACCAGTAGCCTCGGATGGACGACGGCAGATTGTAACTGAGCTGATGGCCGTTCACCTCCTCCAGTGGAACGGGACGGATCTCGTGGCGGATCAGCACGGCGGGACGGCCCAGCCGGTTCAGCCATTGGACGATGTGATGCGGATTGGCGACCGAGCCCGAGAGCATCAGCAAGCGCGTGTGCTCCGGCGCCAAGGCCATAGCCAGCTCGTAGTTCAGGCCGCGGTCGGGATCGGCGAGCATCTGGTACTCGTCGATGACCAGCAGCGTGGGCCCATCGCCGCGAATGAGGCGGTTCTTCTGGGTTTCGAGCGTCGCCACGATGACCGGCGCGTCGAGATTCTCGGAGAGGTCGCCGGTGGCGATGCCCACGTTCCATCCCCGGCTGCGCCATTCCGCCAGCTTGTCATTGGCGAGCGCGCGGGTGGGGACGGTGTAGATCGCCTGGCCGCGATTCTTCCCACCGTTCGACCACAGTTCGAAGATGAGCGTCTTGCCGCTGCCGGTGGGGGCCTGCACCACCACGTCCTTGCCGGAGCGGAGGGCGGACACCGCCTGCTGCTGCCAGAGGTCGGGAACGGTCACCTTCCCCAACGCCTCGGCAACCGGGCTCTCGGCCGCGGGAGCTGGCGATTCCGCGTTGGGGTTCCGGGATTTTTCCCGGTGGCGACCACGCTCAACAAAGTCGGACACGCGCGAAACGTAGTGGGGTTCCTGAAAAGCGACACCCGCAATCGGGCGCCGGATGAAAAAAAGTCCGGCCCGGGATCACTTGCCCTGGCGGAGGCGGCGCTGCAAATCGCGGATGGCCCGGTAGCCCACGAGCCTCACGTGGTCGCGCTTGAGGATGGCGCGCAGCTCGGCATCCCGCGTGAAGGTCTCGGCCTCCGCGGAACGGATCGCCCAGCTGCCGGTGATGGCCTTGAGTTCATCGGTCGGCTTGCCGGCGTGGATGAACAACTCGGTGATGCCCGGCTTGAGATTCGACAACCGCTTGCGCCATGCCGGGGCGACCTCCTCGGGCTTGGAGTACTTCATTTCGTCGTACACAAAGTCGTCGGTGAACAGGATGCCGGCGGCCGCGAACTTCTCGCGGAACCCGGGCCAGCCGCTCTTCTCAAAGGTCTGCTGCGAGGCCATGCGGACCGGCAGGTCGAACTCCACCGCCAGTTCCAGGTACTTCTCCAGGTAGGCCGGGTGCAGCTGCAGCACGCCCATGTGGGAATCGAGATGCGTGACATCGATGCCCGCATCGAGCGCCTTGCGGATCTGCGCGCGGGCCTCGCGATAGGCCTCCTCCGGCGTGGCCTTGGCATAGACCTGCGGGGTCTCGTGCCAGAGGTATCCGGCCGGATCAATCAGCCCGGGCACCTCGGCGCGCGGCGCGACCGGGCCCCAGCGATACACCTGCCATTCGCTGGTCTGGCAGAGGTGCACGCCAAAATCCATTTTCGGATGCGACTTCGCGTATTCGGCGATCTCCAGAAACCAGGGACACGGCACGAGGATGGTCGCCGATGTCATCACGCCCTGCTCCAGGCATTCGATCGTGGCGAGATTCGCCGTGTGGCACATGCCGGTGTCGTCGCCATTGACGATCAGCAGCTTGTCCGTCGCGGAATACCCGAGGCGCTCCGCCAGCGTGGGCGTCGCCGCGGAAACGGAGGCGACGGCAGTGACCAATCCGGCGAGACCGAGAATCAGGCGGAGGAACATGCCCCTTCACTACCGGCAAGGCGTCCCGCCGGAAACTCAAATTCGGTGCGCGGAAGGAGGATTAACCACAGATGGACATGGATGAACACAGATGGGGAGAGATACAGATTTTATGATGAAGCGACTGCGTTGCTTCGCCGATCCGACTTCTCCGGCTTCTCCCAGCCTTCTCCGCCCTATCTGTGTCTATCTGTGTCCATCCGTGGTTAAGACTTCCCCTCAGTGGGATTGCGGGGCGAGGACGTCGGCCATGGTGTTGAGGAAGACGCGGCGGATGGCGTCGTAGCCGCGGTCGTTCGGGTCCTCAAGGTTGTCGTGATACCAGTAGTGCGGATCGCGCCGATCATACACCGGGCGCCAGAACTGGGTGCAGTGGATGCCGTGGCCCAGGAAGGCGCCGTGGATGTCGACCAGATGGACGTTGGAATGACGCGATGCGTAGCGTTCGAGGATCTCGTTGTAGCGCCTCAGCATCCCCAGTCCCTGACGCCAGGGCGGAAGCGGCCCGGTTTTCTCCACGTCGCCAATGCCATCGGTGGGATCGTAGATGTTTCCCAAAAACACATGACACCCACCCGGGAAGCGGTTGGTCACCGCGCCGATCATGTCGGCGACACGCTTCTCAAAGGCGCGGGCCCAAGGTTCCGCCTGCTCAAAGGTCGCCCCGTACATCGCGCCCTCCACCGGCGCGGAGCGTCCGTAGGAATGCAGCAGATCATTGCCGCCGGTGGTCATCACCACCAGACCGAGCACGCGTGCGTCCTGCTTGGGAACATTGGGGATCTGCTGACGTGCATGTTGCAGCGAGGTGCTGCCGGATACCGCCAGGTTGGTGGTGGTCAGTCCGGAAATCACGTTGGCCAGATGGGCTCCGTAAAGTTCGGGGAATTCATCCGCGGGCGCGGAGGCCAGGCGACGAAAGTAGGAGTGTCCCGGATCAGCACCGAATCCCGCGGTGACGCTGTCACCCAACCCGACGAGCAGCACGGGGCGATCCGTCCACGGTTGCTGGAACTTCGCGAGGTCGACGGGAATGAGCACCGGGCCCTTGCCGGTCGGGCGGTACCACCAAAACCACCACTGCGCGGTGAGCAAGGCGAGGCCCACGAACAGCAACACCGCGGCACCAATCCGCAATCGTGCTCGAAGGGATAAGGGCCTGGCCACAGGGTCACCCTAGCCGCGACCCACGACGTCGCCAAACGAAGTCTCGGAGGAAACCAACCGCCCTAGGAATGTCCTGGAACGCAGGGTGCATGGCCATCGCCTGCCTTGCGTCGTTGGATGCAGCGAATGCGCCGCAACCCCATCGACTACTCGTAGCGGAGAGCCTGAATGGGATGCAGTCGGGCGGCCTTGAAGGCCGGGATGAGTCCGGCCAGCACGCCGACGGCGGCGCTGAAGGCCACGCCCACGACCATGGCCATGGGGGTAATCACCGGCGTGTTGGCCGATGGCGTGAGGATCTGAAGCACCTCCACAAACCCGTAGCTCGCCGCCACACCGAGGAGCGCGCCGATCATGGAGACCACGAGGCTCTCCACGAGGATCTGGATGAAGATGTCGAGGCCGGTCGCGCCGATTGCCTTGCAGATACCGATCTCGCGGATGCGCTCGTTAATGGAGGCCAGCATGATGTTCATGATGCCGATGCCACCCACGAGCAGGCTGATCGCCGCGATGATGCCGCCGCTCAGCCGTGCGTTCTGGATCTGCTTGTTGATGTTCTCCAGCTGATTCTCCTGCGTCTGGAAGGTGAAGTCCTCGATGCCGTGGTGGGTGACCAGCAGGACGTTTCGCGCCTGCTGCAGCGCGGGCTCCAGCTGGTCGAGGCTGGCGACCTTGATGTTGATGTCGGACAGGCGCGGATCGGGCACGCCATTCAGGTCACCCACCGCGCGGAACTTCACCCAGGCGGTGTTGAGGGGAATGTAGACCGTGTTGTTCTTCGACCAGAAGGCCCAGCCGCCCTTGCGTCCCCAGCCCTTCTGGCGCTTGGGTCCGGCAACCACCTTTTGATTTCCCTCCTTGGCCTTCAACGCGGCCTCCTTGGCGTCCTGCTCACTCATATACTTGGTGAACATGCCAATGATGGTGAAGGGCTGGCCGTTGATGAGGATCTGCTCGCCGATGGGGATGATCTCCTGACCGACATCCTCCGGCTTGCCGAACATCTCGTCGCGGATCCCGGTGCCGATGACACAGACGCTGCGCGCCTCCTCCTCGTCGATCTCGTTGAAGAAGCGACCATGGGCGAGCGTGTGGAGGTTCATGTCGAGAACCTCCTTCCACACGCCGCTGCACAATTCGGGACGGAAGTTCTTTCCGAGGCGGGACACGGTGACGTCCTCGATCGCCATTTCCGGGGACACCAGCCGGACGAGCGGGGCGCTCTTCCGCAGGGCCTGGACGTCGGCCATGGTGCGACCCGGGGCCTGGTCGGCGCGGTGGTCCTGCCAGGAAGGCACGGGCTGCAGGCGCAGCAGCACCTTGTCCACGCCACCCATGGCAACCATCGCCTCCTTCATGCCGTTCTCCATGCCCTTGATGATCGCCGCCATCCCCACCAGCGACGCCACGCCGAGGATGATGCCGAGCATGGTGAGGAGGCTCCGGAACTTGTGGGACCAGATCTCCTTGAGACCAATGAGGACGGTGTTGACCAGATTCATGGCGCGATCGGGTCAGTCGTAACGCAGCGATTGGATGACATTCATCCGCGCCGCCTTGAGGGCCGGGAACAATCCGGCGAGAACGCCGATCACCGCGCTGGCACCAAAGGCAATGGCCATGGAACTCACCGTGACGATGGGCGCGTTGTCGGTCGTGGTGAAGGCAATGATGAGCTGGATGAGTCCGTAGCTGGTGCCCACGCCGGCAATGCCGCCGATGAGGGCGATGACGGTGCTCTCCACCACGATCTGGACGAAGATGTCGAGGGCGCCCGCGCCGACCGCCTTGCGGATGCCGATCTCGCGGATGCGCTCGCTGATGCTGGCGAGCATGATGTTCATGATGCCGATGCCGCCCACCAGCAGGCTGATGCCGGCGATCAGTCCACCGCTCAGCCGTGCGTTCTTGATGAAGACGTTGATCTGCTCGGCCCAGTCCTCCTGGGTGCGGACGTTGAAGTCCTCGATGCCGCGGTGACGGACCATCATCACATTGCGGATCTCACTCAGCGCGAGCTCCAGCTTGTCGACGTCGCGCACCTTGATCTCCATTTCGCTCAGTCGCTTGTCGGAAGGGGTGTTGGTCTGGCCGGACAGCAGCTTGATCCACATCGTGTTCAGCGGCACGTACACGGTGTTGTTCTTGATCCAGAAGGCGAAGCCGCCGCGCCGGTTGCCGCCCCATCCGCGCATGCGCTTCGGGCCGGTCGGGGCGTTGGTGAGGCCACTGGCCAGGCGCTCGGCCTCCTCGGCCTTGCGGAGCAGGCGCGTCTTGCGGTCCTGGTCGCTTTCGTAGTGCTCGAACATCCCAATCACGGTGAACGGGGATCCGTTGATGGTGAGCGTCTGTCCGAGGGGTATGATCTCCTTGCCCGTCTCCTCGGGATTGCCCCAGAGCTCGTCGCGAATGCCAGTGCCAATGACACACACCGAACGGGCCTGCTCGTCATCCACCTCATTGAAGCAACGGCCGTGCTCGATGTTGTGCTCCATCATCTCCAACTGCACCGGCCAGACGCCGGCGGTGGACCAGGTGCGGAAGTTCTTTCCGTTGGCGGAGAGCGTGGGCGACGGCTCCATGCGCATTTCGGGCGAGATCTTCAGCACCTCCGGCGCGTTGTTCTGGATCGCGTAGACATCGCCCAGCGTGACGCCGGTGGCGAAGTCGCGGAGATGGCGCTGCTCGACCGGCACAGGCTGGGACTCGATGCGGAACTTCTGCAGACCGCCCACGGCCACCAGCGCCTCACGCGATCCCTTTTCCATGCCCTCCACCAGCGCGCTCATCGCGATCAGCGACGACACGCCGAGGATGATGCCGAGCATGGTCAGGAGGCTCCGGAACTTGTGAGCCCAGATCTCCTTGAATCCAACGGCGATGGCGTTCCAGAGGCCCATGCGATCGCCTCAGTGCGCCCCGGCGGCAGCGGACTTCGCCGCAGCGGCCGCGAGTCGGTCGAGACCGGCGAGTCGCGTGTCGACCTTGTCGGCGATCTTGCCGTTGCGGATCTCGATGCGCCGCGGGGTGACCGCGGCGATTTCGGGGTTGTGGGTGACGAGCATCACCGTGCGGCCCTGCCGGCTGAGATTGCGGAAGAGTTCCAGGATCACCTCACCGGTGTGGGTGTCGAGGTTGCCGGTCGGCTCGTCGGCGAAGATGATCTTCGGATCGTTCACCAGCGCGCGGGCGATCGCCACACGTTGCTGCTGTCCGCCGGAGAGCTGCGAGGGCCGGTTCTTGAGCCGGTTGCCCAGTTCGACCATTTCCAGCGCCTTGAGGGCTCGCTCCCGGCGTTCCTTGCCGCCGATGCCGGAATAGATCATGGGCAGCTCGACGTTCTGCACCACGTTGAGCTTGGGCAGCAGGTTGAAGAACTGGAAGACGAAGCCGATCTTGCGATTGCGGATGTGCGCCAGTTGGCTGGTGGAGGCCTTCTGGATCTCCACGCCGTCGAGCTTGATGGTCCCGAGACTCGGCGAATCGAGGCAGCCGAGAATATGCATCAGCGTCGACTTGCCGCTGCCCGAGGGACCGATGATGGAGCAGAACTCGCCAGCCTCGATGTCGAGGGTGACATCATCCAGCGCCCGGATCTCCTCGCCGCCGAGATGGTAGATCTTGCTGACGTTGCGGAGTTCGAGAAGGGCCACGGGAACTGCGGGGGTCCGGACTCAGGATTGCGGATCGGGAACGCGAGGGGACGGATCAGCGTTGCGCGGGACGGGGCGCGATTCCAGCGACGGCCGGGGTCGAACCCGCCTTGGCGTTCTTGGACTTGTCCTCGAAGGCCACGACCTCGCCGGCCTTGAGGCCCGCGGTGATCTCGGCGAAGAAGTAATCGCTGACGCCGATGGTGATCAGCCGGCGCTCCCATTCCTCACCGCTGCGCACCCAGGCGTAGCGCTCCTGCTGCTTGGTCTCGGGATTGTACTCGGTGAACACCGCGGCCAGCGGGGCGGCCACCACATTGTCTGCGGAGGCAACCGGGATGGAAATGTTGGCGGTCATGCCGGGACGCACGCGCTTGTCGACGTCCTTGAGCAGGATCCGCGCGGCGAATCCCTTGATGTTGTTTTTGATGGTGGCCTGCGGCGCCACGCGCTCGACCTTGCCGATGATCTTCAGTCCGGGAACGGCCTCCACGGTGACCTCAACGTCCTGGTTCATGTGCAACCGGGTGACGTCCGCCTGATTGATGTGGGCGTTGATGATGAGGTCGTTGAGATTTGCGATGGTGAGGATCTCGGTGCCCGAATTGAACCCGCCGGAACCGCTCACCGCCTGCCCGACCGACACCGGACGGGTGAGAACCGTACAGTCGAAGGGCGCGGTCACGCGGGTCTTCATCAACTGATACTCGATCAAATCCAGCGCCTTCTGGGCGTTGTTGAGGCTGTTCTTGGCGAGTTCGAAGGACGTCTTGGAATCATCGAACACCTCCTGGGCGACCAGGTGCCCCTTGAAGAGCTCCTCGGCCCGACGGTAGTTGCGCTCGGCCTGCTCGAGTTCGAGACGGGAACGCTCGATGGCGTTCTTCTGGGAGCCCTGCTGGATGCGGAGGTCGCGATCGTCGAGCTGGAACATCAACTCGCCCGACTTGACCGCGTCACCCACGTCGACGGGCAGCTTCTCGATCTTGCCGTTGACCTCGGGACGCACGCTCACCTGGTCGGCCGGGACGATTTCGCCCGCCGCGCTGACGGCAAACCGGATGTTCCGGGTCTCCACGGTGGCCTCGACCGGACGCGCGCTGGCCGCCGCCACGGCCGTCTTGGAAGCCTGGTCTTGCTGCCAGCGTTTCCATCCGACCCAGCCACCCCCGCCCACCAGGAGAATGGCCAAAATGAACCCAAGAGACTTCATGCGTTGTTCCGAGAAACTACCGTTAATACGTAGGCGTGCAATTCAGGATTGCGACTCGGCATTGTAAAATGACGTTCCGGTCGCGATCGTCCTTCGACCGCAATGCGTTCGATCGAATTCATCCCAATTTTGGCCTCCGTTCTGGTTTTCTCGAGGTGGGCCATGGAAACCGTGCTGTCGGCCCTGAATCGCCGTCATGTGCTGGCCCATGCGGAGGAGGTTCCGGCCGCCTTTCGGGACACGGTGGACGCCGCGACCTACAAGCGATCGGTCGACTACACTCTGGCCAAGTCGCGATTTGGCGTGCTCCACGATCTTTGGGGCACCGGAGTTCTGCTGCTGGTGCTCTTCACTCCGCTGGTGCCGCGCCTGTTTTCCGGTGTTCACAGCGCCTTTGGTACGGCCGCCTGGGTGGATGCCCTGTGGCTGTTTGCCGTGGGAACGCTGCTGTCGCTGCCCGATCTCCCCTGGGAATGGTGGCAGCAGTTCCGGCTCGAATCGCGATTCGGGTTCAACCAGTCGACCCAGAAAACCTGGTGGATGGATCGCATCAAGGGGCTCCTGCTGGGCGCGGTGATCGGCATTCCGCTGTTGCTGCTGCTCCTCAAGCTGGTGGGCTGGCTCGGGGATAGCTGGTGGATCGCCGGCTGGGCCGTGCTGGTGGCGTTTCAGCTGCTCATGACCGTCCTGGCGCCGCTGGTCATCCTGCCGCTGTTCAACAAGCTCACCCCCCTCCCCGACGGCACGCTGCGCGACCGACTGCTCGCCCTCGGCACCCGCACCGGGTTTTCAGCCCGCTCCATCCTCGTGATGGACGGCAGCAAGCGTTCGAGCCATTCCAACGCCTTTTTCACCGGGTTTGGCTCCTTCCGGAAGATCGTCCTGTACGACACGCTGATCTCCCAGCTGACCGAACCCGAACTGGAGGCTGTACTGGCCCATGAGGTGGGGCACTACAAGCGGGGACACATTCCCAAGATGCTGATCACCTCGTCGGTGATGACCCTGGCGGGATTCGCGGCGGTGGCCTGGCTGGCGCGTCAGCCGGCGTTCACGCAGGCCTTTGGATTTTCCGCCGGCGCGGGACTGGCTCCGGCCCTGTTGCTGTTCGCGCTGTTGGGGGGAACGGTCACCTTCTGGACCGGTCCGTGGATGAACCGCTGGTCGCGTCGCCACGAATACGAGGCCGATCGCTATGCCGCC
>CANGMO010000057.1 GCA_947454295.1 Verrucomicrobiota bacterium
CATTGCGCCCGGCCTGCGGCCGTGTAGCCTGCGGTCACCGGACGGTTTCCGGTGACTTCCATGATTTCCCTCATCGCCGAGCACCCAGCGCTGAGCGTGTTGGCCGCGTTTCTCCTGGGATACACGATCAAGTGGCTTCTCGACCTCTTTGTGCTCCGGGAGCGGCTGTTCACCGCCGAAGCCCGCGCCAAGCGGCGCGGCGAGGAACTCGACTCGGAACGCTTTGCCCACGGCCGTGCGCAAACGGACCTGAAAACCAAGAGTTCCGAACTGGAGGCCCAGCGTCGTCAGCGCGAAGCGGCAGAAGCCACGGTAGCCACGCTCCAGTCCAGGCTCGCCGGTGTTCAGACGGAGGCCGCCACCTTGTCGGCGCGTCTTTGCCAGCTTGACCAGGAAGTGACCGCCGGCTGGCTGGCGCGAACGGGAGCGGAAACGGAATCCCGCGAACACGCCGCCCGGGCTGGAGATCTTGCCCTGCGCCTCAACGCCCAGGACGCCGAACTCGCCACCGCCCACGCCACCATCGAATCCTTGCGGTCGCAGGTGCATCGCCTCAGTGAGGAAAATGCCTTTGCCGCCCAGCGTCTCCCGCAACTGGAGCAGGACCTGAATCATCAGAACACGACCATTGGCGCCCTGAAGGCGGATCTTGAGTCCGCGCTGCGGGGCCTTGCCGATGCCCAATCGGCCACCGGCGACCTTCGCACGGCGTTGACCACCTCCCAGCAGGGGCTCGAGGCCGCACGCAAGGCCCGCACCGAACTGGAGGAATCCCTGCAAACCCAGACCGCCGCCACCCAGGCCGCGACGGCCGAGGGGACCGCGCTGCGCCAGCAGCTGACCAAGCTTCAGACCCAACTCCAGGACGTGAAGTCCGATTCCGGCCCGCTGGAGCAGCGGTTGCGGGCGCGTCAGGACGACGTGAAACAGCTGACCGCCCAGCTGGGTGAGGCCACCGAGGAACTCGCGGCATTGAAGGTTCGCGCCGCGCAGGCCGAGGCCAATCTGGCCGCCGCCACCGAGACCCGCGGCACGCTGGAACGCGAGGCCTCACAGCGGGAGCGGGAACTGGCCTTCCACGGCGAAAAGACCGCCGAGCTCGAAGCCGAACTGAAGGCGGTGTCGCAGGCCCACGCGGATCTGCAGGCCGAACTCGATTCACGCATTCAGGCCGCCACCGAAGCCGCCGTGGCGCGGGCGTTGGCTGCCTTGCCGACGCCGGAACCGACGCCAGCCCCTGAGCCGGTTTCAACAACCGAGACCGCGTCCGTCGCCGCCCCCGGCAGCCCCTCGACCGAAGCCTTGCTGGCAGAGCTCGACCAGATGTCGCGCGAGCGCAATGAACTGGCCGCCGAGCTGGCCATTCTCCGGGCCGGCGTCCCCGCCGAAGCGCCAGCCGCCAAGCCACGTCGCGAACGGAAGAAGAAGGAAAAGACGGAAAAGCCAGCCGAGATCGACCTCGGCCTGCTGCCCACAGAGTCTGCGGATTCCACTCCCTCTCCGGCTCCCGCAGTCGAACCCGCAGCCGCTCCGGTGACCGCGGAAGATTCCACGTCACCAGCCAGCGTCTCCGCCTGCCCGCAGCCCCTGTCCGAGGTAAAGGGTGTGGATGCCATCCTCGAACAGCGATTGTACGCGGCGGGCATTGGCAGTTTCTGGAGTCTCGCGCAGTTGTCTGACGACGAACTCGCTCGCGTCCTGGAACTCGGCGACGCCGAGCGCGCCGCGGTGGATCTGGAGGATCTGCGTCACGACGCCGCCCGCCTTGCCCGTGACACAAACTCGGTGGGACGCCGCTGGAACGGCACTCAGCCCGATGATCTTGAGCGCCTCGACGGCCTCGGCCCGGCGCACGAACGCCGGCTCTATGATGCGGGCATCTGCACCTACGACGCGCTAAGCGCTTCCGATCCGGAGACCCTGGCCGCGATTTGTCCCGGTCATCCGGGCCATGCCCCCGATTACGCGCACTGGATCGCGCAGGCGCGGGCGCTGTTGGCGGCACGTGAATCGTAATCGTTTCCGGCACGCAACCCACCCACCCGATGGCCTCACCGGCACCAGCCTCCGCCCCCTGGGTTCCGCGCTATTGGATTCCGGGCTACGACGCCTTCTCACTGGCCGCCCCGGTGTTGCTGGTGATTGTCGGAATCCTGCTGGCCATCCTTCCGGCGCCCAAGGTTCCCTACGTCCGCCGCGTCACCCCGCCTCCGCCGCTCGCGCCGACGCTGATCCTGCAACCTCAGGCGGGCGCCGTGCTGCCCCCGTTGAAGCCCTTCGAACTGATCGGCAGCGCGCAACCCGGTGGAACGGTTCGCTTGTATTACGGCGTGCAGATTCTCGCTCAAACGACCGCCGCCATGGACGGGGCCTATCGCTTCAATCTGGCCCAATTTCCGGCCGGCGCGCACACCGTGCGGGTTGAAACGGTCTTTCGAGGTCGGAGTCAATGGTCCACGGAATTGGCCCTCCGCTTCGACGTCCCGCATCCGCCCGCGGCGAAAACACCGGTGAAATCGGGCAAAGTCCCGGTGAAGAAGAAACCGGTATTGAAGCATTGAGGAGTTTCGCCAGCCGCACGCGGAATTGATCGCTCCTCGCTCCCTTCCACTCTTTCACTTAATCGTGATCTTAATCCGGCTCCCTCCCGCGTTCTGAAGAGGCAGAGATTAAGATTACGATTAATATTAGGAGGAAGAACGAGGAGGCCGTTACACCACTTCCATCGGGCACTTCGGGATCGCATCGAGAAAGGCCTGACCATACCGCTTGGTCAGCACCCGATTGTCGAGGACGACCACAATGCCCTGATCGGTCGCGGTGCGAATGAGTCGGCCGACACCCTGACGGAATTTCAGCACCGCCTCGGGCAGTGAGAATTCAAAGAAGGCATTGCCACCCCGCGCCTCAATGCGTTCCAGACGGGCCTGGATCAACGGATGATCGGGCACGGCGAACGGGAGGCGGGTGATGATCACATTGCTGAGCGCCTCGCCCGGGACATCGACGCCCTGCCAGAAGGAGTCGGTGCCGAAGAGCACCGAATCGACGTCATCCTTGAACTTCTCCAACAGCGTGGAGCGCGGCGTGCCTGTCCCCTGGACAAAGCATTCGATGCCGAGGCGGTCAAAGAACGGCTCCATGCGGGCCGCCACCGACTGCATGAGGCGGGTATTGGTGAACAGCACGAATGCCTTGCCGTGGGTGGATTTCACGAAGCGCTCAATCTGCTCGATCAGCGCCGACTCGTATCCCGGGTCGCGCGGATCCGGCATCTTGCCGGCGACAAAGAGGCGGACCTGCTTTTCGTAGTCGAAGGGAGATCCAACCTGCAGCTGCACCGCCGATTCCCCGCCCACACGACGCGCGATATAATCCAGCGGCCCGCCGGCGGCACGCCTCGGTGCCGGTTCGCGTCCGGGAGTCTTGCCCTTCTCCGCGGGCACGGGCGCCGGTGTCGATTCTCCGCTCTTCATCGCCAGCGTGGCGCTGGTGAGAATGACACTGGTGCCGCTTCCAAAAAGCCGCTCGCGTAGATGATCCGCCACATCCACGGGCGCGGCGTTGAGCGACAGGTTTCGCTGACTCCGCCCGCCGCGCTCGACCCAGTACACGAACTCCTCCGCCTCCTGCTTGAGGAAGGTCTGCACGGCCAGTCGAAGCTCGGTCAGACGGCGATTGCACTCCATCAACTCCTCGCCGGTGTCCTTGTCTTCGGTGGTGTCAATCAGCCCCGCCACCTCGTCACGCAGCCGGTGCAGCGCGAGGGTGAGATTGTCGTCCACCAGGTCGGGTCGGCGGATGCGCAGTTCCTTCCACGGACGCCCGGCATCGCCGCGACCGCCCCGGGATGCCTCATCGGAATCACCGGCACCCGTCCCCGCCCCCTCCGACGCTCCCGCGCGCGCCAGCGCCTCGCAGGCCTCCTCGATCTTGGCAAAGAAGGCATCGCCCTGGCTCAACACCTCGGAGACGGCCTTCACCGACTCGCCCTTGCGCAGCACGGACAGGAGCCCCTTTTCGGTTCGCGGATTCCACAATCGCTGCAGCGAGTAGCGCAACTGCCCGCTGCTCACGCTGACCCCGATGTGACGGGCCGCGACCTGCTCCACGGTGTGGGCCTCGTCGAAGATGACGAAGTCGTTCTTGAACAGCACCCCGCCCTCTGGATCGGTCTCCACCCCGTTCAGCAGGGTGAAGAACAGCGTATGATTCAGCACCAGCACGTCGGCCCCGAGAATGCGCTGACGCGCCCGCTGGAAGAAGCAGGTGCAGCCGTTCTTGGCAAACTCGCTCGCGTGGCCGCATTTCTTTGGCGTGCACAGGCCGCGCTCGGAGCAGACCTGTTCCCAGACTCGTGGATCGGGTTCCACCTCGAGGTCGCTGAGGGAACCGTCCTCGGTGGTGCGGCTCCACTCGTAGAGCCGCTTCAACTCCGCGATCTCGGGCGAGGTGAACAACGCGTCGGCCTGCTGCATGGCCTTCTGCAGCCGACGGGTGCAGAGATAATTGCCCCGGCCCTTGAGCATGGCGTAGCTGAAGTCGACCCCGAGGATCTTCTTCAACACCGGGAGATCCTTCTCCACCAACTGCTCCTGGAGATTGATGGTGTGGGTGCAGATGACCGCCTTCTTCTGCTGGGCCTTGGCGTACAGGATGGCCGGTACGAGGTAGGCGAAGCTTTTTCCGACGCCGGTGCCCGCTTCGACGATCAGATGCTTTCGCCCGGCCAGGGATTCGGCGACCGCCATTGCCATCTGCTGCTGCTGCGGACGGAACTCGAAATTGCGGGCCTTGGAGAAAATGCCCTCCGTCGAAAACATGTGCCCAACCCTCTGCACGAGGTCGGGCGACGCGGCGTCTTCGGCGAACGAAATCACGCCCACAGTGAACAGGGATCCTGCATCCAGCGCAAAGCCTCGATGCAGCCGCCGTCGAATTCGATCAGGCTCCCGCAGGATGCTCGACGCCGGCCATCAGGCGCATCAGCGCCGGCTGGGTGGCCTCCGCGCGCGGGAGCACGCCCGCGACCCGCCCGCCGCGCAGCACCATCACGCGCCGGCTCAGGGCCATCACCTCGGGCAATTCGCTCGAAATGACTACCAGGGCGAGTCCCGCACAGGCGAGTTCGTCGAGCAGCTTGTGAATCTCCGCCTTGGCGCCGACATCCACGCCGCGCGTCGGTTCATCCACGAAAAGAATCGAGCACTCACGGGCGAGCCACTTGGCCAGGGCGATCTTCTGCTGGTTGCCGCCGCTCAATCCGGAAATGGACGCCTCCAGCGACGGAGTCTTGACCCGCAACCGGTCGGAATACTTCCGGGCCAGCGATTGCTCCTCGCCGGAACGGATGAACCCAAAGCGCACCAGCCGATCGAGCACGGCCAGCGAGGTGTTCTCGCGGCAGTTCATCGACAACACCAGTCCCAGCCGCTTGCGATCCTCGGGAAGCAGTCCCATGCCGGCATCGAGTGCGGCGCGGAGATCGCCCAACGGCAACTTGCGACCCTTCACCACCACCTCGCCGGTGGCGTCCGGATCGAGACCAAACACGGCCTGGGCCACTTCGCTTCGGCCCGCACCAATCAATCCGGCCATGCCCAGCACCTCGCCGGCCCGAACGCTGAAACTCACGCCCTCGAACTTGCCCGGCGAACAGAGATTCTCCACCCGCAGGATCTCCCCGCCCAGCGCGCCCTCCAGATGCAGCGGCTCGTGCAGCTCCACATCGCGCCCGATCATCTGGTGGATCACCCGGTCCTGGGTGGTCTCGGCAATGCGCTCGGTGGCGACATGCCGGCCATCCCGCAGGACGGTGATCGAATCGCACAACCGGAAGATCTCGTTCATCCGGTGCGAGACATAGATCACCGTGATGCCTCGCGCCTTGAGGTGGGCGAGCAGTTCAAAGAGATGTTCGCTTTCCGCGGTGGACAACGAACTTGTGGGCTCGTCGAACACAATCACGCCGGCGCCGGTGCCGACCGCGGCGGCGATTTGCACCAGTTGTTCCTGGCCGGTGGTCAGGCGTGAAATGGGTTGATCCACGTCAAACGCGGCACCGATCTCCGCCAGCATGGCCCGGGCCCGCGCGCGCATGGTCTCGCGATCCACCCAGCCAGCCCGGGCAGGCATGTCGCCGAGGCAAAGATTCTCGGCGATCGACAGGTTGGGGCAGAACGCGAGTTCCTGATGCACCATCGCGATGCCCAGCTTGCGGGCCTCCAGCGGGTCCGAGGGCGCGACGACGTTTCCATCCAGCCGAACCTCTCCGCCATCGGCCACGTAGACTCCGGCGAGAATCTTGCCCAGCGTGCTCTTGCCCGCGCCGTTCTCTCCCATCAGCGCATGGCAGGCGCCGCGCTCGACGGAAAAGCTCACCGCATCCAGGGCCTGGACCCCGGGGAAGTGCTTTGAAACGTCGTGAAAGGACAGATACGCCATGACGATGGGTGAACCCCGCAACCCTACCCCGAGCGGATCGAGCGTGGGAAGTTCGGAGAACTCGAAGGCTCACAATGCCAGGTGGCGTCTCCACTTAGGCCCGCACCAACATGCCTGCCCGCACCTCCAAGCGTCGCGCGAAGAGCAGATGCGGCGGTTCCTCGGGAAGGATAAGTCCGAGGGGCGAGGTCATCGTGCACGTGGTGAGCGTCGCCTGCGCCGGTTGGAGCGGCCAGGGAGCGTGGTCGATTTCGCCGCGCCACAGCCGTCCCCGCGAATCGGCCACGAACAGCCGGTAACGCTCGGTAAGCCAGTGCTCCAACGTCCCGGGTGCACTGCGGAACCCCGGACCGCACGGCGCATAGTTCCCCAGGAACCGGGCCTCGCCGCCTCCCCGATGAATCCGCCGGCTGAAATAGCGGAGACCATCGCCCGCCGTCTCACAGCGCATCTCGGCATCCCAGTACGGCAGATGAAATCCCGTCCTCGCCCCGCGCACCGCCAATCGGGAGGCCGCATCAAGACTGAAGAACCACACGCCCGGCCGCCCCGCCACGCGGACATACGTGCGGACATTCAGTTCGGGAAAGTCGCGGGTTCCCGGCAGTGCCGGAAGGCCGGTCCATCGAACGTCCGCCATGCGAAAGGGCACGATGCCAATCCACGCCTCGCCTTCGAAGAGATCGAGTTCCAGACCGGGGTCCGCGCGAGGCAGGAGGCTCCGCAATTGATCCGCTGAAACCCGCCAATGCGCGAACAGCAGATCGCACCACGCCATGCGCAGCGCCGGAAACCGGGGAATCGGCGTGCTGAAGGCGTCACCCATGGCGGCCGGAATCCCGAGGGTTCCTCAGCGCGGCCACCTCGGCGGCGGTGAGTGGACGATGCTGTCCTTTGGGCAGGGTTCCGAGGGCGAGGGGACCAATCGATACCCGGATCAATCGCATCACCTCGATGCCGAGCACCTCTAGGATGCGGCGAATCTGGCGGTTCCGCCCCTCGTCGAGCACAACCTCCAGCCAGGAGTTCTTCTCCCCTTCGCGGAGTCGTCGCACCGAAACCACCGAGAGCGTTTCCCCCTCCGACTCGATCCCGCGACGCATCCGCTCCAGCGTCGACTCATTGGGCTGGGCGTGAATCTGGACATGATACGTCTTCGGCCAACCCACCTCGGGGTCGAGCAGATCGGCCGCCCACCGGGTGTCATTGGTCAGCATCAGCAACCCCTCGCTGGCCCGGTCGAGCCGGCCCACGGCGCCGAGGTGCGGAAGCCCCGAGCCCTCGAGGCAATCGAGTACCGTGCCCCGGCCCTGCTCATCGGAGTGGGTGGTGACGAGCCCGCGCGGCTTGTTGAGCATCACGTACACCGGCTTGGCCGCGGCCACCGGCGCGCCATCCACCGCAATGGCATCCACACCAAGGCGGACGGGCTGTTCCGGATTTCGGACCAGCCGGCCGTTCAGCCGAACGTGACCCGCCTCAATCAGTGCCCAGGCCTCCGAACGGGAACAATACCCCAGCTTCGACAACGCCCGCGCCAGTCCCGTGCGCGGACCGACATCCGCGCCACGGGATCTGGGTGCGGGACGATACGGGCGCATCAGCCCTTCACGTTGAAGCAGTACACAAACTCCTGGTCACGCAGGTACAGGTGACCATTCACCACCACCGGATGGGGCCAGATTCCCCCCTGCGGATTCCGCTGTTGGGACAACGGCGACAGCTTGAACGATCCCTTCTGATTCCAGCCCGAGGTCGAAGCCTCCACCAGCGCCACCTCGCCGGATTTCTCATTCACGCAATACAGCATGCCGTCGGCATAGTGGATGGCTCCCTTGCCAAAGCCCTTGTGAACCCAGACCTCGTTGCCGGTCTTGAGGTCCTGGCAAACCCAGCCGTACCCGTCCGAATGGCCGTAGATATGGCCGTCCACCAGCACCACGCCGCCATGATGATTCTTCATCACCTTGTTGTTCTCGTAGACCGTGGTGACGGAATTGTCGGCGCCGAGTTGAATCATCTGGCAGCCAACGCCGTAGCCGGCGGTGACATAGATACGCCCCTCACCACCATCGATTGGCGTGGGAATCACCGCCACGCGGCCCGGGAAGCGGGCGGACCAAAGGGTCTTTCCGGTCGCGGGATCCACGCCGAAAACCTTCTGCCCAACCAGCTGCACGACCTGCGGCTTGCCGCCGTGCTGAATGAGAATCGGCGAGGAATACTGCGCCTCATCGGTGATGTCCGCGGTGCGCCACACGACGTCGCCCGTAAGCTTGTTCAGCGCGGCGAGCGTGCCCTTGGCCCCGCCCGGGGTGCAGAGGACCTTGTCGCCGACGATCAGCACCGACTCGGTGTAGCCCCAGCCCTGCAGCTTGCCGCCGAGGTCGGTTTGGAGCGATTTCTGCCACAGCACCTTTCCGTCCGCGACCTTGGCGCAAATCAACATTCCCTGACCACCCATGGCATACACGCGATCGCCATCCACCGTTGGCGTCGAACGCGGGCCGTCGCCCCAGCCGTTCGGGTATTTTTCGCCGGCGTCCGCAGCCCACAATTCGGTGCCGGTGGAGGCATCCAACGCAATGAGCTGCTCCTTGCCGTCACGCAGTCCCATGGTGAAGAGCTTGCCCCCGGCGACCGAGTAGCCGGAATAGCCCAGCCCGGCGTTCTTGAAGGTCCACACCGACTTCGGCCCGCTCTCAGGCCACGACTTCAGCAGCCCCTTGTCCGGGGAATGGTCGTTGCGGGACGGCCCGCGCCACTGCGGCCAGTCGGCGGCGTGCAGCGCGGCGGTCAGGGTGAATCCGGCAATCCAGACAGCGAGGGGGGAATTCATGCGGCGGGGCGATGGGGTGATGACGGTGCGAAAACCAGGTTGAGGAACCCGGTAAAGGAAGCCGGAAACCGTCCCTTTGGCAACCTCGGGCCGGGCGGCGGGGAATCGCCGGCTTGTTTCAGCGGCGGATTCGCGGATGATGCGGCGACCTGTCGTTCATGTCCGAACCCACCGCAGCCTCCTTCCGATCCGGCCTCGCCGTGCTCATCGGCCGTACCAATGCCGGCAAATCGACCCTGCTCAACGCCCTCGCCGGCGCGCCGGTGTCGATCGTCACGCCGCGCCCGCAGACCACCCGGCATCCGGTGCACGGCATCGTCCACCGCCCCGAGGGTCAGG
>CANGMO010000058.1 GCA_947454295.1 Verrucomicrobiota bacterium
AGCGCTCATCACCAAGGGCAACTGCAAGGCCTGTCATCTGGTCGAGGGCAAGCTGGTGGGGCCGTCGTTCAGCGACATCGCCCGCCGCTACGTCAATGACGGCGCGGCGCCGGCCCGGCTCGCGGCGAAGGTGGTCACCGGCGGTGGCGGCGTCTGGAGTCCGCTGGCCATGCCCCCCAACGCGCTGATCAACGAACCGGAGGCGGCCACAATCCTCAAGTACGTGCTGAGCCTCGCCGACAAGAACGCCGGCGCCAACGATCTGGCGGGATCCTTCACCCCGCGCGTGCCCGAGGGCGATGCGGGCCGCGGATCGCTGGTCTTGCGCGCGGTGTACACCGATCAGGGCGAGGAGCAGGCCGCCCCGCTCACGGGCGAGACGCTTCGGGTGTTGCGCAGCCCGCTGCTCACCGCGGCGCGTGCGGAGGTGCAACAGCTGGTTGAATCCGGCAGTCGCGGCGTGGTCATCAAGCGCGGCTCGGTGGTGGGCTTCAAACGCCTCGACCTGACCGGAGTGAAGCAGCTCGAACTCGCTGCCACGGCGTCGCAGCCGGAATCGCAGCCCGGTGGAACGATTCAGATCCGGCTCGATTCGGCGACTGGTCCGCTGCTGGGCGAGGCATCGGTTGAGCCCCGTGATCCATTTGCCGGCATGCGTCGTGGCGCCGCCCCGGCCACGAACGCCGCGGCAGCCCCGGTGCGTCCCGATGCGCCTCCCGGGACCATCGTGGGAACCGTCGGCACGCCGCCCCGCGCGGGTGGTGCCGCTCCGGCGGCGGCCCCCCGTGCCGGCGGAAACCGCGTCGCACCGCGTGGCATCCCGGTGGATCTCCCCGAGGTTTCCGGCAAACACGACCTCTACCTGGTCTTCAAGAACGACACCGCGAAGGACGGAGCCACCCTCATGATGTTGGCCAGCGTTCGCCTCGGCGCCGCCGCGCCGAAGCCCACTCCTTGAGTCGCCTGAAGGCAGTTTTTCCGAATCCCATTGTTTCAGCCCACCACCGTTAATCCCCCTATGAAGCCTCTCATCCGCATTGCCGCCCTCGCCCTTGCTTTGGCGCCGCTGATTCATGCTGCGAACTGGAGTTCCGGCATGAAGAACGGGAAGCCGGAGTTCAAATCGATGGGACCGCTGGCCTTTGGGCCGGAGGGCATCCTGTTCGTTGCCGATACCCGCGGCGCGGCGATCACCGCCATCGCCACGGCCGACACGATGCCGGCGCGCGGGGAGACGCCGCTCAAGGTGGAGGGGATCAATCTGAAGATCGCCGCCCTGCTGGGAACCAGCGCGGACCAGATCCAGATCCGCGACATGGTGGTGAATCCCATTTCCAGGAACACGTATCTCGCGGTGTCGCGTGGCACGGGACCCGAGGCGGTTCCGGTGCTGCTGCGCGTCGGGACCGACGGCCAGTTGAAGCCGGTGGCCCTGGACTCGGTGATGTTCTCCCGCGCCGAGTTGCCCAATCCGCCGGCGGAAGGCGCGCGCGGCCGCCAGGAGTCGATCACCGACATCGCGTTCATGGACGGCCGCCTGATGATCGCCGGTCTGTCCAACGAGGAGTTCGCCTCCAAGTTCCGCTCCGTGCCGTTTCCCTTCACCACGGTTCCGAACGGGACCAGCGTGGAAATCTACCACGGCTCGCACGGTGGCTTTGAGACGCGCGCTCCGATTCGTACCTTTGTGCCGATCAAGGTGGGCAACGAACCGCAGCTTCTGGCGGCCTACACCTGCACGCCGCTGGTGCAGTTCCCCGTGAAGGAACTCGTCGCGGGCGCCAAAGTTCAGGGGAAAACCATCGCCGAACTGGGCAACTTCAACAACCCGCTCGACATGATCGTGTACCAGAAGGACGGGAAGGATTTCCTGCTCATGGCGAACACCAGCCGCGGCGTGATGAAGTTCAGCACCGAGGGAATCGACCAGTTTGTGGGCATCACCGCGCGCGTGTCCGACAAGCAGGGCGTGCCCTACGAGACGGTCGCCGGCTGGACCAAGGTGATGCAGCTCGATCTCTACGATCCGGCCCATGCCCTGGTGCTGCGCGGCGGGGAGGGGAATGCGTTGAATCTGGAGTCGCTGCCATTGCCCTGATTGACAGCGCGATTTCCCGAAACGGTTCCGGTCGGTCTGGTCTGCGGATCGATCTGAATCGCGTGCGCCCCCGAAGAACGCCGTTCATGGTGAGACCCTCCAGGTGGAATCGGCTGTGCTGCCTGGTGGCCGGCATCTCCCTCGCGTTTGCCTCGGGGGCGGCGACGGAATTGCCTTCCATTCGCTGGCGGCCGGATCCGGCTTCCTCCAGTCGCCAGGTGGTTGAAGTTGCCGGAGTGGATCCCGCGGAGTGGGCCGTGATTCGGCAGGCGGATCATGCCGCTGCCGATTGGGGAAAGGCATGGCTGACGGTCTTTGCCGAGGTGCCCGGTTGCACCAATCCAGTCACGCTCCCTGCCATGCTGGGGACCTACGACCTTGGCACCAATGCCCTGCGCTTCACGCCGCAGTTTCCGTTCGAGCCCGGTGTTCGCTATCGGGCGGAGTTTTCGTCGCCGCTCCGGCCTTCTTCGATCGGTGTTTTGAAGGCGGAGTACGTGGCGCCGCGTCGTTCGTTGAAACGCACTACCGTGCTGCGCGAGGTGTTTCCCAGCAGCGATGTCCTGCCGGAGAATCTGCTGAAGTTCTACCTGCTGTTCTCGGCGCCCATGGGAGGCGGCACCAGCTACGACCACCTGCATCTCCTGCGTGAAAACGGGAGCGAGGTGGAGGTCCCTTTTCTCCGCCTTGAGGAGGAGCTTTGGGATCCGGACATGCGTCGACTGACCGTCCTCATTGATCCGGGCCGCATCAAGCGGGGCGTCCAACCCAACGAAATCATGGGGCCGTCGATCCGCGAGGGGGGACGTTTCACGCTGCTGGTTGACGCGGGATTCAAGGACGCGTCGGGCACGCCGCTTCAGCAGGCATTCCGCAAGACGTTTCAGGTGGGACCGCCGGTCCGAACCGCGTTGGATCCATCCACTTGGCGGCTGCATGGCACAAGGGCGGGCACGCGGGAGCCGGTGATCCTCCAGTTTTCCCGTCCCATGGATTACGCCCTCGCCACGCGGGCCATCCGCGTCGTGACCGCGGGCAATGCTCGGGTCGCCGGGGTGGTGCGTCTCCTGGAGCACGAGCTGCGATGGCGCTTCGTGCCGGACCTGCCGTGGATCGCCGGGCCGCATCGATTGATGATTCAACCCACGCTGGAGGATCTGGCGGGAAACAACATCGGGAAGGCGTTCGAAGTGGGGGCCACGGAGTTGCTGGACCGGCAGGTGCCCGCCAGCGACGTCAGCTTGCCCTTCACGGTGCATCAATAGCCCGAGCTTCGCGGGACCGCAGGGGACGAACCCTGCGTTGCTGTGATGATCCCGACTCAGCCCCGCCTGAGCAGTTCCAGCTTCAATCGGTGGATGGTTCCGAGGAGCAGGAAGCTTGGAATCATCATGACTCCCATTCGAGGGGCTTTGAACGCCTCCGGCTCGATCCAGTGGGCGACCCACAGGCCACTGGCAACGCCGCCGAGCACCAGCAGAGTAACCATTGAGAGCCGGTAGCGCGCGACCAGTGGATCGGGCTGTCGTCGGAGCCAGGCAAAGGCGGCTCCGGCTACGAGAATCATCGTCGCGACCATCCCCAACTGAAGGAGGGTGACATCCATGGCGGCACCAAGCTCGTGCGGGTGCCCTCGGGGCTCAAGGGAAAAGCTGACGCGCTTTATCGGACATCCGGGAGCCCGATCCCGCCGGGCGGATGTTGCCTACCAGTCGCGGGGACGGAGCGAGACGACGCGGGTGCGGGCGATCCAATCGTGCAGGGCGCGCTTCTCCACATTGAAGGCGCAGATCACGAACCCGAGGCCGAAGGTGATCTGCGTGAGCCATTCCGCGCAGTGGCGCAGGAAGGCGCGGCGGTAGCCCAGTGGGCCGCCCTCGGCATCCACAATGCGCAATCCCAGCAGCAGCTTTCCAGGGCTGGCGCCCCAGGACCCGTTGAATCCAACGAAGTAGGCGAAATGGGCCGGAATTTCGATAGCCAGCATGAGCTTCCAGAATTGGAAGAGCACGTGGAGATCCGGCGAGGTCTTCTTCAGCTCGGCGAAGGCGTTGGTCTGGGCGAGGTCCAGGGCATCGGCCCAGGGCATGGTGATCAGCCGCACCATGGCGCCGAGGATCAGCATGTCGACGAAGTACGCGGCCAGGCGGATCCAGAATCCAGCCGGCCGGAGGGCGTCGAGATTGACCGGCCCGTTGAGGGAGGCGGATCCGGTGTCGGAATCCTCGGAGGCCGAAGCGCCCCGGGAGGAGCCGGAAGACGGAATCTGGATGGCCGGGGGCGCGGGGAGGTCCCACTTGAGCTGGTCGACCGCGGCGGCCGGCTGCCAGCGGGACTCGGACGCCAGCCAGATCAATGTCCCGGGGCCCACCCGTCCCTCACCGCACCAGTGGCGCAGTTCCTCAAGCGTGACCGGACCGTACTCGCGGCCGTCGCTGGCGATGATCTTGTAGGCGTTCTCCACAATGGGGGACGTCGAACCCGTGGGCGGGAGGCGGGTTCATAAGCGCGGACCGGGCGAACGGCAAATTCATTTCTCAAATGGGATCGAGTCCGGGAGGGGCGCCCGAGGTGGATTTCGGGTGTGGAACGTGGGGATGCAAAAATACCACTTGTCAGACTGGTCGCGGGTGCTAGCGTCCGTGCTCCATTTTATGAAGGCAGATACTCATCCGAAGAACTACCGGTTCATGATTTTCCGGGACTCCGCTTCCGGCCAATCTTTCCTGACCAAGTCGTGCGCGAACACGAACCTCAACGCCGTTTGGGAGGATGGTAAGGAATATCCGTTGTACCTGATGGGCATCAGCGCGTTCACCCATCCGTTCTACACCGGCCAGCAGAAGTTCGTCGACACCGCCGGCCGCGTGGACAAGTTCCAGCAGCGCCTCGCCAAGACCCAGGCCGCCCAGGCGGCCAAGGCCGCGGCCACGGCCAAGAAGAAGAAGTAGGACGCTGCCGCAAAACCGCCCGTCGACCGGAGTTCCGGTTGCCGGGCGGTTTTTTCATTCCCCCAAGCCCCCGGCCACGCCGGCGGGCGGGAACCCGACGCGACCCTTCCGATCCCCGGCATGGACCTAAATCCCTTCATCCGGAAATTCCGCGACCGGTTCGCGGAGGTGGAGGCGTTGCTCAGTTCCCCGGACGCCTTTGCCAATCCGCAACGCGGACAGGAGCTCACCCGCGAGCACTCCCGGCTGCGCGATCTGGTCGAAGCCGGTACCGCCCTGGAACGCGTAGTCCGCGAACTGGCGGAGAACCGGGAGCTGCTGGCAGCCGAGCTCGCCGGGTCCGAAATGGCGCTGATGACCGCCGAGGAGATCGCGCGGCTCGAACGCGAGGAGGCACGTCTCTCCAACCGGCTCAAGCTGGGCATCATTCCGCCCAGCCCCACTGATTCCCGGAATTCCATTCTCGAAATCCGCGGCGCCGCCGGCGGCGCCGAAAGCGCCCTGTTTGCCGCCGATCTCCTGCGGATGTATCAGCGCTACTCCGAGACCAAGGGCTGGAAGTTCGAGGTGCTCGACGCCAATCCCTCCGATCTCGGCGGGTACAAGGAGGTGGTGGTCAGCGTCACCGGTGAGGACGTGTACAAGTGGCTCAAATACGAGTCCGGCGTCCACCGCGTGCAGCGCGTGCCGGCCACCGAGGCCCAGGGACGGATCCACACCAGCACCGTGACGGTGGCGGTGTTGCCGGAGGCCCAGGAGGTTGACGTGGTGATCCGGCCCGAAGATTTGGACATTCAGGTTTGTCGCGCTGGCGGTCACGGTGGACAGGGCGTCAATACCACCGATTCCGCGGTGCGCATCGTCCACAAGCCCACCGGCACCGAGGTGCGGTGCCAGGACGAGCGCTCCCAGCAGAAGAACAAGGCCAAGGCGCTCATGGTGCTGCGCTCGCGCATCCTCGAGGCCAAGGTCTCCGAGGAAAACGCCAAGTACGCCGCGGAACGCAAACTCCAGGTCGGCACCGGCGAGCGCAGCGAAAAGAGCCGCACCTACAATTTTCCGCAGAACCGCGTCACCGATCACCGCATTGATCTGACGCTCTACAATCTCTCGGCGGTGATCGACGGCGATCTGGATCCGGTGGTGGAACCGCTGATGGCCGACGCCATGCAGCGCCGCCTTGCCGAACTCGCGGTCTAATCCCTTTCCCTCCCGAATCCATGAGCGTTCACGCGTTGATCTTCGACTGCGACGGCACCCTGGCCCACACCATGCCCGTCCACTGGAAGGCCTGGCAGGAGGTGACGGCGAAGTACTCCATCCAGTTTCCCGAGGACCGCTTCTATTCCCTGGGCGGTGTGCCGACCCGCGACATCGTTCGCATGCTCGCGACGGAGCAGAACCGGCCGGACATCGATCCGCTCGCCTTCGCCCATGACAAGGAGCAGGCCTACTTCGCCCGTTTCCATGAAATCGGTCCGGTGGACGAGGTCGTGGCCATCGCCCGGGAGGCCCGCGGCAAGCTGCCCATGGCCGTCGCGAGCGGTGGGTCCCGCGTGGCCATCACCCGGGTGCTCAATCACCTGGGAATTCTCGACTGGTTCCAGGCCGTGGTGACCAACGAGGATGTCACGCGCCAGAAGCCCGCCCCCGACATCTTCCTGGAGGCCGCGCGCCGGCTTCAGGTGGCCCCGCAGCACTGCCGCGGCTACGAGGACACTGATCTGGGCATGCAGTCGATCCTGGCTGCCGGCATGGAGGCGGTGGACATCCGGCACTACACCCGAGGGAATTGACCCCCCTTGCGCATTCGCCGCATCGGCGCAACGGTGGCCGGCGATGTGATGAAACGGTTGCTCTGTTGCCTGCTGGTTTTTTGCGTTGTTGGCCGGGGATCCGTTCACGGTGCCCCGTTTGATCCGACCCATGCCCGCTGGGGACGGGTGCTCTCCCGATTCGTTCAGGAAGGCGCCGTGGACTATGCCGGCCTGGCGGCGTCGCCCAAGGAACTCGCGGAGTATCTTCAGGAGATGGGATCGATTCCCGAATCCGGGTTCGAGGCCCTGCCCCGGGAGGCGCAGATCGCCTTCCTCATCAATCTCTACAACGCCGCCACGCTCAAGCTGATCGTCGATCACCACCCGGTCGCCTCCATCAAGAAGGTGGGCGGTTGGTTTAAATCGCCCTGGGATCTCGAGTGCGTCCCGCTGTTCGGAAGGACGGTCACCCTGAACCGGATCGAGCATCAGATGCTGCGGCCGCGATTTCAGGAACCGCGTGTCCACTTTGCGCTGGTCTGCGCGGCGCGGGGATGTCCGCCGCTCCGCGATGAACCCTATGTGGCCGCCCGACTCGACGCGCAGTTGTCCGATCAGGCTCGACGGTTTCTCGCGCAGCCGGAGAAGAACCGGTTCGATGCCACCACCCGCACGCTCACGCTCTCGCCCATCTTCAAATGGTACGCCGTGGATTTCCCCGCGGCACCGGATGGATTGACTCGGTTCCTGTCGCCGTTTCTGCCGAAGGAGCAGGCCGCTGGTATCGCGTCGGGCGGGATCACCATCGAGTACTCGGTGTACGATTGGAGTCTCAACAGCCGGCCCACCCCGGCGACGCCGCATGGACGCTGACACAGCATCGCCGCCCCGCTCCGGCCTCCAGCGTGCGGTGCGTTGGATCGTGCCGGTGCTGGTGATCGCGGCGATTGCGGCGGCGGCGGGATCTTCGACGCTGCGAGCCGCCATTCCGCGATTTGTAGAGGGACTGCGCGATGCCGGTCCGATGGGAATGGCGCTGTTTGTCGGCGCTTATGTGGGCGCGTGCATTCTGTTTCTTCCCGGATCGGTCCTTACCCTCGGTGCCGGTGCGGTCTTCGGGGTGGCGCGCGGATTTGCGCTGGTGTCCGTGGCGTCCACCCTCGGGGCGACGTTGAGCTTTCTGCTGGGTCGATTCCTGGCGCGGGATTGGATCGCCGCCCGTGCGGCGGCGAATCCCCGCTTCGCGGCGATTGATGGTGCAGTAGCCCGCGAGGGTTGGCGGATGGTCCTGCTGCTGCGCCTGTCGCCGCTGTTCCCCTTCAACCTGCTGAACTATTCGCTTGGTGTCACCCGCGTGGGACTTCGCGACTTCGTTCTGGCGTCGTGGATCGGGATGATGCCCGGAACGTTGCTCTTCGTGTGGCTTGGTGCCGCAGCGGGCGATGTGGCCGGCGCGGCGTCGGGGCAGCGGCAACGTCAACCCGCCGAGTGGATCCTCATGGCCACCGGCCTGCTGGCCACCGTGTGGGTGAGCGTCCGCATCACCCGCCTCGCCCGAACCGCCCTCCAACGCCGACTCGAACCCGGAGCGGAGGACGGAAGAAGCCACAGATGAACAGAGATGGACACAGATGCAGAACGGGGCAGAGGAGATTCAGCTCCTCAAAACGTTTCGAACCGATTGGCGTTTCCAATGCATCGGTCCCTCCGGATTCCTATCTCTGTCCATCTGTGGTTCCACGTTCCTGCTGCAATTCCGTGACGTGAATGAGTGCTTCGAGAAATTCCGCTACCGACTGGCCTGAGCCGACAGATTCGAACAACGCCGCGTGGCTGGCCCAGGTGGCGCCGACGGGCTGGCGCAATCCCGCGCCGGCGCCGCGCTACAATCTGGTGGTGATTGGCGGCGGCACCGCGGGCTTGGTCACGGCCGTGGCCGCGGCGGGATTGGGCGCCCGGGTGGCGCTGGTGGAGCGGCACCGGCTGGGGGGCGACTGCCTCAACACGGGCTGTGTTCCCTCGAAGACGCTGCTGCGTTCCGCCCGGGCGGCCGCCGCAGTGCGTGAAGCAGCGCGGTTTGGCGTGCGCGTTCCGCCGGGAGTTGAAATCGATTTTGCCGCGGTCATGGAACGCATGCGCGCTGTGCGCGCCTCCATCAGTCCGCACGATTCCGCCCAGCGCCTTCGCGGACTGGGGGTGGATGTGTTCTTCGGCGCGGCGCGATTTGCGGGAGGGGACGCGATCGAGGTGGCCGGAGCCCGGCTGCGGTTTCGTCGTGCCGTGATCGCCACCGGGGCACGCTTCGCGCCGCCGGGTCTGCGCGGACTGGAGTCGGTCCGGTATCTCACCCACGAGTCGGTGTGGTCACTCACAGAACGACCGCGGCGTCTGGCCGTGCTTGGCGGCGGGCCGATCGGGTGTGAACTGTCCCAGGCGTTTGCGCGACTGGGCACGCAGGTGACACTGTTTCATCCCCACCTCGAACTTCTGAACAAGGAGGACGCCGATGCCGCGGCGCTCATTCGCGCCTCGCTGCAGTCTGACGGGGTGAACATCCGGCTCGGCGCGCGCGTTGCCGCGGTGAGTGCCGGCGAATCTGGGGCGGTAGTGATGGATGGGGAGGCCGAGCCTTTCGATGCACTCCTTGTGGCAACCGGA
>CANGMO010000059.1 GCA_947454295.1 Verrucomicrobiota bacterium
ACCGCTAGGGTCCCTCCGACGCGCATGACCTCGCCTTCTTCTGTGACCCCCGCGGTTCGCCGCATGTTGGGCCTCGCCGTGCTGGTGTTCGCAGCGGATCAGCTGACCAAACTCGCGGTCCTGCAATGGCTCGGCGTCGCCGAGGAACGGCCGGTGGTCGACGGGTTCTTCAAGTTCGTGCACTGGCAAAACACCGGTGCCGCCTTCTCCATGTTCCGGCAGAGCAACGGCGTGCTGGCCATCATTTCTGGCATCGCGGTGATCGCCCTGTGGGTGTTCCGCCGTCACTTTGAAGCCCATCGCCCCGCCGGCCAGCTGGCACTTGGGTTCCTCTTCGGCGGCATCACCGGCAACCTGCTCGACCGCCTCCTGCCCACGCGGCATCACGTGATCGACTTCCTCCGATTCTACCTCACTCCGCGCGGTGGCGGTGAGATCGGATTTCCCGCCTTCAATGTGGCCGACATGGCCATCACCGCGGGCGTCGGCCTGCTGATGCTGCTGTCGCTGCGACCCGACTTCGGCGGAGCTCCCGGAACGGCGGAGGCGGCCGCGGAGAGTCGATGATCGAGCCCCTGCTGCTCACCGGCCCCACCGCCTCCGGCAAGTCCGCGGTGGCCCTGCATCTCGCGGAACACCTGAACGGTGAGATCATCTCCGTGGACTCGATGCAGGTCTATCGGGGACTCGACATCGGAACGGCCAAACCCACCGCCGGGGAACGTCAGCGCATTCCCCATCATCTCATCGACGTGGTGGATCTGAAGGAATCCTTCGACGCCGCCGTGTTTGTTCGACTGGCCTCCGCAGCCATCGAGGAAATCCGCGGACGAAACCGCGTCCCGATTTTGTGCGGGGGCACCGGACTCTACTTCAACGCCTGGCTTGGCGGACTGGGGGAGGCGCCGCCGGCGGATCCGGTGCTGCGGGCCACACTGGAAGCGCTCCCCACGGCGGCGTTGCTGGATGAACTCGCGACCCGCGATCCCGCGCTCTTCGACGAAATCGACGTCGAGAACCGGCGGCGCCTGGTGCGTGCAGTCGAGGTGATCCGCCTGACCGGCAAGCCCTTCTCCCAGCAACGAGCCCAATGGCCCGATCGCGCCCCCGGATTGGCCGGTCGGAGCTTCGGCATTGAGCGCAATCCAGACGACCTGCGCCGACGGATCCATCGCCGGGTCGAGGAAATGTTTGAGGCGGGCTGGATCGAGGAAACCCGGACGGCGCTGGCCGCAGGACTGGCCTCCAATCGAACCGCGTCCCAGGCCATCGGATATCGGTTCATCGCCGAGCATCTGGCCGGACAGCGCACGCGGCTCATGACGCTGGATCTGATCCAGACACGCACCCGGCAATTCGCCAAGCGGCAGCGAACCTGGATGCATGGACAGCTGGATCTGGACTGGATTGTCGCGGAGCCCGAGGACGAAGTTCCGGCCATCGCCGAGCGCATCCTCCAGCGACTGCGAACCTCCTAGCACGCCTCGGAGGCTGAATCGCGGCCCAAGCATTGAGGGTCCTCAGAAGCGAAAAACCCGGCGGGTCTTTGCGGACGCCGCCGGGCACAGGAGGAACCGGGGCAAAAACCCCTGACAACGCAAGAAGTTTAGAAAGCCGGTCTTTTGAGTCAAATGACGAATTCATGACGAGGGCGGGGGTGCCGCCTGCCATGCCGTCAGGACAACCCTTAGTGATTGCGAAAGGCGCTGAACACCAGCCCCCACAAAATCGCGAGGAGGGTGACGAACAGGAAGATGAAGCGATTCCGCGCCACCCGCTTCTCGCGTCGGAGAGGACGCAACCCATGGAGGCTGCCAGCGGCCAGCATACGCACCATTCCTGGGTTGTTGCCCGTTGGGCCCACCACGTGATGTCGGAGCGATTTCCAGACGCCCATGAGATCAAACTTACGCACCCCGCTGTCATTGAAATGGGCGGCCGCGCCAGGGGCCGCATTGGCAGGCGCCTTGGCTGCGGGAAGGGGTCTGGCAAATTCCTTGCCCGCCCCAGCGGCGTCATCCCGTTCGCGTCGGGGTATCGGAACGGGCTTGGGAGTCTCGCGCGCGAGTCGCTGAACCTCCTGCTCGAGCCGCGCCATTTCCGCGTTCAGCGCCTTCTCCCGCTGGGAGAGCAAATCGTCCTTCTTGGAAAAGAGCGACATGGCGTGGCGTGGCGATCGATGGAGTTAGCAGGCAGGCGGATCGCTCAGCGGCGGAGGACCAGCACCACGGTGGCGATCACGGCGATCAGGGCCACCAGTGCCAGCGGCCAGGTGATCGCGAATCCGATGCGCATCCATTGGGCGGTCGAGAGGGAGGCGAGCCCACTGACTCCACCGGCCGCAGCTTCTCCCCGGCCGGGTTCCAGGGCTCCGTCCAGCACCGGCCACTTCAGCCGGGCACCATTGAATTCGAGACGGGCGTTTTCGATGGCCGTGAGTCCGCGGGTAAGCTCCTGCTCCCAGTTCTCATCGGTCCAGGAGGAGTCGTTGAGCGGCTCCAGGGTCTGCAATGCGGCGCGCAATCCTTCAAGGGACCGGGCGAGCTGTTCGGCCTCGCGACGCGCATCGAGTTCGGCTTTTTGAAGCAGGCCTTCGCCGCGGGTCAATTGTTGACGCATTTCCGCCAGCCCGGCGGAAAACTCCGAGCGACGGCGCCGCATTTCCTCGAGGGCGATGCGGGCGCGCTCCAGCTGCTCCTGGGTTTCGCGGAGTTTGGCCAGGTGTTGCTGGGTGCCGGTGAGCTGGGAATCCAGCTCCTCGCGCGTCGGCGCCCGACCGGTCACGCCCGAGGGACGCGGCTTCGAGTAGTCTGTATCCTCAAAATCTGTGCCTTCGAACGCCACGCGCCTAACTTGCGAAGCCCGACGTCAGTTGCCAACGAACAAATGGCCGTTCGATCGTTTTCCTGGGCGTCCGATCCGGCCCGCGCCGGTTCAGGGGCTGTAGACGCGGAAGAAGCGCGTCGTTTCCGACGGCGCCGCGGTGTACGGCAGGGTCAGCGAGGCGTCGACCCACGGGCCATCCAGTGACGACGCGGTCTGCAAACGGAATCCGGCAGGGAACGCGACGTCCGACGTGACGGTGTACTTCGCGCCATCCCAACTGACCAACAACGTCGGCGTGGTGCCCGGCTCTTCGACCACCACCGGCTTGAAGGCGAGATAGTCCGCGTCGCCTGCCCCGCTCCGCAGGGTCAACCGGAGGGTCTGCCATCCGGCCGGAATGGCCGCCACCGCGGGCTGGTTGCCATTGGCTTCGTCGGTCGCCTGGAACACCTCAAAGGCGTCCCATCCGGCGGTCCCCCGCCCGGGATGCACCACCGCGAGACGCCGCAGCGTCTGGGCTTCTGTGCCGGCTCCGGCGGTCACCAGATCGACGGCCCAGTCGATCGGATCCCCACCCGAGGCGGAACTAAGGAAGATCTGGTAGTGGCCGTTGGTCGGGAAATACCGGCTGTAATTGTACCATTCCCCGGGCTCGTTCCCGGTCACGGTCCACGACTCATTCACCAGGAAGTAGCCGCGCGCCCGGCCCGCGGGCCCATTTTGATCCCCCGCAGCCACCAGTGTGTCGGGACGATACAGCAGCCCGAGGTTGCCGCTGGCATTGTAGTCGAAGCCCAGGTCGGCGGCGCTGCCGCGATTCTTGAACGAGCCGCCGGCGTAGGCGCCGGTCATGCCTACCGGTGCATTGGTTACGCTCTGGCCGTGATCAAAATCAAAATCCTCCGCCTCCACAAAGACCGTGTCGCGGGTGACGAACGAGGTGGTGAAACTCCACGCCGCCGTGCGAGGGGTGCCGAGATTGTCCCGGAACGCCAGCGCCACGGCCACCTGCGTTCGGGGCTCGAAATCGACTGGAACCTTGTACGACACCGTGGTCACTCCGCCGGACTGGGTGACGGTGGGCGACACGTCCTGTCCCTGCACCGACAGTTTCACCGAGGCCTTGTCCACCCGGCGGACGGCATCCACCAGCACCGCCGAGATAGTCGGCGCCGACATCTGATCGATCGCGCCGTCATATGGGGAGATCGTCTTCACGTACGGACTCACGATCGGCGTGCCGAGTGCGGCACGGTACGACTTAAGACCGTTGGCACTGATGGTGTCGTTGAGCAGCGTGCGGGTGCCGTCGGCGGCGATGGTGAACACCTCGAGGCTTCCGGCTCCGCCACCGTTTTCCCAGGTGATCCGCACCGGATAGGTACCGTCCTCCGCAGCCACGAAGCGAAAGCGTGAATCGCGCGCGGTGCGGGTGCCGTTGAACGAGCCGATCAGCACACGCGACACTGCGTCCTGAATCGGACCAGCGGTGGCGCGGAAGCCGTCATCGGAATTCACGCCGAGCGTGGTGATCCCCTTCTTGAGCGTCACGTAGCCCACGAACTCCGCCCGGGCGCCCACGGTGCTGCCATCAAGGGCCGGATTGCCGGGCATGACGTTATCCGGCGTGAAGGTTCCAGCACTGCCGCCGGAGACCGAAAGATTAATCACCCCGGGAAGATCCCAGACCAAATTGGCGTTCGGCGCGGCGGATTCACGCGCGGCCACGTCGAGTGCGGCACCGACCGCCTCGGGATCCGACAGGTTCGGCAACGCGGCGCCGGCGGCATCGGTGAGCAGGCCGTTGAGCGCATCATCGGTGACCTGGTTGTCGTTCCGGCGCTCGGCCTGATTGTTGAACGTGCGCAGCTTGAACCCGGGCTTCGAGGTGTCGGGCGTGACCCGCATGTCGGCGCTCAGCAGGCCGTAGTTCTGCACGGTGAAACTCCATTGCAGCACCTGGGCGGTGCCGTCGTTGAAGTCCAGCTCCGCGGTATGTACCGACTTCGGAAGGAAAAAGGTCGACGGCTGATACCGCACGTCGGTCACCCCGTTCTTCTGCGTCTTGGTCGCCGCGACCTTGGCGCCGTCGAGCTTGAGGACCAGGCTGGCGTCATTCAGAACGTTTGCCCCGACCAGCGTGATGCGAATGGGAGTGTCGAAGGGCGCCGCGGTGGCTCCCTTGGCCGGTTGCAGGAAGGAGGCGTAGGTCGGCAACGTGCCGGTGACCGTGCGATAGGCACGCAGCCCGCCGTGCGCCGTGTCATTCAGCAGCACGCGCCGTCCTCCGGAACCGATGCTGAACAATTCAATGCTCGATCCCCCGGTGCCGTTTTCCCAGACCACGCGGGCAGGATAGAGACCGGCCTTGGTGGTCAGGATGCTCATGAGCGTGTCGGAAGCCGGACGCGTCCCCTCAAAGCTGCCGAGGGTCTGGGCTCCGATCCGGTCGCGCGGGGCCACGCCGCCGATCTGCCAGCGGAACCCGTCATCCGAGTTGCACCCCAGCGTGGTGGCACCGGCGGGCAGTTCGAGCCAGAAGAGGATCTCCGCCGCGGCGTTGTCCGAGCTCCCGTTGAGACCCGGGCATCCGGGCATTTGGTCGTCGGGAACAAAACTCCCGCTGAATTCGCCGGCACGATCGAGATTGATCACCGAGGAAATGCTGAAACCGATGGGATCAAGACTGCTCGCCGGCGCGGCCGACGGGGCGTCGGCGATGCCCGCAGCGGAGGGATCCGCGAGATTGACCCCCTTCAGTCCCGCGAGCTGGTCCTCGGCCCACTCAACGCTGTTCGGCTCGGTGTCGGCGACCTGGTGGTAATTCCAGATAAACCCGGGCTTCGTGGTGTCGGCGCGGGTGGTCGGGAGCGCGAACTTCTCGGGCAGGGCGTTGACGGCACCGCGCACCACTCCCTCAAGGCAGACGAGTGCCGCCACGACACCCAGGGAGGAACGGCGGAGGAGATTCGATCGCATAGCGTGGTTGAAAGGACGGTGAAGCTGCGGGAGAGCCTACAGGACAACCCCCGGCCCGCCAGCCAAAGCGCGGCGGAGAAAAACAGGGACGTCGCCGCACTCAGGCGGCCACCGACGAGGGGCGGGTCTGCAGGAGGGCGGGCGATTCGCCCAGCACCACCGAGCGGTTAATGGTGACGCCGGCGATTTCCTCCGAGGAGGGAATCTCGAACATCACGTCGCGCATGAGCCGCTCCAGGATGCCGCGCAACGCCCGGGCGCCGGTGCCCTTCCGGATGGCCAGGGCCGCCAATTCCCCCACGGCATCGGGCGTCACCGTCAGGGTCACGCCGTCCAGCGACAGCAGCTTGGCAAACTGCTTTACCAGCGCGCTCTTCGGCTCGGTGAGGATGCGAACCAGATCCGCCTCGGAAAGCTCGTCCAGCACGCTGACCACCGGAAGGCGTCCGATGAATTCAGGGATGAACCCGTAGCCCAGCAAATCCTCGGGCTCGACGCGCTTGAGCACCTCCTGGGTGGTGATCTTGGCCGCTTCCGCCGCCTCGGCGCCGGCGGCAAAGCCCATGACGCGACGGCCCAGCCGGCGTTGGATGATGCGGTCCAGACCGACAAAGGCGCCGCCGCAGATGAAAAGAATGTGGGTGGTGTCGACCCGGATGTACTCCTGCTGCGGGTGCTTGCGGCCGCCCTGCGGAGGCACGGCGCAGACGGTTCCCTCGAGAATCTTCAGCAGCGCCTGCTGCACGCCCTCGCCGGAAACGTCGCGGGTGATGGAGACATTCTCGGTTTTGCGGGCGATCTTGTCGATTTCGTCGATGTACACGATGCCCATCTGGGCTCGCTTCACGTCGTACTCGGCGTTTTGGAGCAGGCGGAGAATGATGGTCTCCACATCCTCGCCGACGTAGCCGGCCTCGGTGATCGAGGTGGCATCGGCCATGGCAAACGGAACGTCGAGCAGGCGCGCGATCGTCTGCGCCGCCAGCGTCTTGCCGCATCCGGTCGGTCCGATGAGCAGCACGTTGCTCTTCTGCAACTCGACCTCGTTCTCATCGCTGCCGGCGGCCGGCAGATTCTGGATGCGCTTGTAGTGGTTGTAGACCGCCACCGCCAGGCTGCGCTTGGCCTCGTCCTGCCCGATGATGTGCTCGTCGAGGCGGCGCTTGAGCTCAACGGGCTTGGGCACGCTGAGGCGCTGGGCTTCCTTGTGGGTTTCCGAGCGCAGTTCCTTGGCAAGGACGCCCTGACACACCGCGACGCACGCGTCGCAGATGTACACGCCGGGACCGGCGATGAGCTTCTTCACTTCCGCGCGACTCTTGCCGCAGAAGCTGCACATCGTGATCTGATTGGGTCTGGCCACGCGGTAAACCTGCCAAAAATCGGCGAAAGGGCCAGCAAAGAGACGCGGACCGGCCGCGGCGGCTCAGGAACCCGACTTGGGATCCCGGGTATCCTCGGCGACCAGGGCCGGGATCTCCCGGCGGGAGGCCACCACCTCGTCCACCAGGCCAAACTCCTTGGCCTCGGCCGCGGTCATGAAGTTGTCACGGTCGCAGGCGCGCTCCACCACTTCGTAGGACTGGCCGGTGTGGTGGCTGATGAGCGTGTTCAGGCGCTGCTTGAGGCGCAGCATGTGCTTCACGCGGATTTCCACGTCGCTGGCCTGCCCCTCGGCGCCGCCCAGGACCTGGTGGATCATGATGTCCGCATTCGGCAGGGCGAAGCGCTTGCCCTTGGTGCCGGCGCAGAGCAGCACCGCGCCCATGCTGGCGGCCATGCCCACGCAGTAGGTGTTCACGTCGCAGGTGAGCCACTGCATGGTGTCGTAAATGGCGAGCCCCGCCGACACGCTCCCGCCCGGGGAGTTGATGTAGAAGTGGATGTCCTTCTTGGGATCGTTCATCTGCAGGAACAGGAACTGCGCCACGATGACGTTGGCGACCATGTCATCCACCGGCGTGCCGAGGAAAATGATGCGGTCCTTGAGGAGGCGGCTGTAGAGATCGTAACCGCGCTCACTGCGACCGTCCTGCTCGATGACGTAGGGGATGGAAAAGTTCCGCATAGAAGTGGTCTGGAAAGGCTGTCTGTGCACCGAAGCTAGGAGCCGACCCCGGAAGCGTCAAGGAACGCGGCCGACGGACATTGGTCGGCAGCACCTCACGATTCCCTCGGCTTGAATTTCGACACCGCGGCGAGCGCCTGCCAGGCAGTCCTCTCGTCGTCGGAAAGCTCGTGCGGCATCTCAACCCGCACGCGCACCATCAAATCGCCGCGATCGACGGGCGCCTCCAATCGCGGCAGACCCCTTCCGCGAACGCGCAACTGCTGGCCGTTGGCGGTGGCAGCCGGGATCTTGAGCTGCAGCGGGCCGTCGAGGCTCGGCACGGGAACCGTGGCCCCCAGGGCCGCCTCCCACGGTGTGACCGGCACTTCTGCGTAGAGGTTGTTGCCGTCGACCTCGAAATCGGGATGCGGGCTGAGCCGCACGCTGAGAAAGAGGTCGCCCGCGGTGCCGCCGCCGGATCCGGCGGAGCCCTTGCCGGCCACACGAATCCGCTGCCCTTCCTTCACACCCATCGGCACCCGTACCTTGAAGGTCTCGGTCTCCACCTGGCCGGTCTCGGGATTGGTGGACTTCACCGACACCGATCGCACCGATCCTTCGAGCACTTCGTCCAGCGACACGGCGAGGTCGCCCTCGATGTCCTGTCCGCGCGTCGGCCCTGCGGCGTCCTCGCCGTCGTAGCGGTCAAAACCCGCACCCCCGCGGCGTCCCGACTGGCTGAAGAAGTGTTCGAAGAAATCGCTGAACCCGGTGCCGCCAAAATTGAATTCCTGACCACCGGCCGCACCGCGGGTGCGCCGCCCACCGCCAAATCCGGGAGGTGGTGATTGCGGGGCTCCGCGCTTCCAGTCCGCACCCAGGGTGTCGTACTTGCGCCGGTTTTCGGGCGTGCCGAGAACCTCGTAGGCCTCGTTGATCTCCTTGAACTTGTCCTCCGAGCCCTTCTTGTCCTTGGCCACGTCGGGATGGTGCACCCGCGCCAGGCGTCGAAACGCCTTCTTGATCTCGTCGTCCGTAGCCGTGCGAGGGACTCCGAGGATCGCGTAATAGTCTTTGAACTCGAGACCCATAATTCCGGTGTCCCATCATCGTTCCTGAACGCCGCCATGGCAATGCCGTGGCGGAAGGAATAGCAGCCCGGAGAATGGATCCGAAAGCGCGCGCCGTTCCGGCTCAGGCCGCGCGGGACGAGGCCGTCGCAGCGGCCAACGAGCGGACCATGCTTTCGAAGATCCAGCGCCCGTCGTCGGTGCCCAGCAGCGATTCGCTGGCACGATCCGGATGCGGCATCAGGCCGGCCACGTTGAAGCGATCATTGGCGATGCCCGCGATATTCTGCAGCGATCCGTTCGGATTCGATGCCTCGGTCAGCTCGCCGGACGCGGAGCAGTACTCCCACAAGACCTGTCCACGCCCGCGCAGACCGGCAAGGGTCGACTCGTCCGCGAAGTAGCATCCCTCGCCGTGGGCGATGGGCATCCGCATCGGGCGACCGGCGGGAATGGCGTTGGTGAAGGGGGTGTTGGCGTTCGCAGTGCGCAGGTAGACCTGTTCGCAGTGGAACTGCAGGTCGCGATTGCGGACC